>CAZNSF010000087.1:0-7936 GCA_964575565.1 uncultured Verrucomicrobiota bacterium
CATGAACCCACTCATTCTTGGTCTTAATCCCGCCTGTGCTTTTGTTTTTCCCTAAGTAATCTTGAAAAGACCCAAAGCAAACGAGAGGTCTCTTTTTATCCGCTTTTTCATAGGATAGACCACCAGGAGAAATAAACTGCCATCCCTTGAAATCAATATGGCACTTCAAATCTTCTTCCCACGCGTTTTGCACTGCTGGCTTGAAGGTGAGAACCAGCATTTTGCGCCAGCCCATTTTTCTGGCAAGCTGATAAGCTGTAAAAGTTTTCCCGAACCGCATTTTCGCATTCCAGAGGAAGTGTGGCGATTTATCCGAGTTTTCTTTTCTGAAACTCTTGAAATAGTCAGCAGTTTTTTCCACTGCGGCTGTCTGCTCAGGCCGCATCTTAAAATCAAGCGAACGACTTTCCTCGTTCATCTCTCCTGTCTTGAGAGCGATAATGGCTGCTTTGACATCTTTGATAGAACACTTGAACCACTCACCTTTTGAATTTGTTCTGCCGGTGCTTCTTAAATAGCGGTGAACATCATGATCGGTGAAGGTTGTGCCGTCATTGCGCATCGCGGACTCTTCCAGCACGATCCGATATGGTGGTTCACCGGGCTTCAGCGTTGGATACTGCTGCGCCACTCGCGTTTGAGCATCGACAGTAGTATATCCAACTTTTAGCAAGCCACGGTATTGAGGATTTGTGTCCGCATAGGCATAGATTGCCGGCTTGGAATCCGCTCGCGGTGGAAAAAAATCCTTATTCATCAGTCGCCTCCATTGGGCGAACCATAGCTTCGATGAACGCAATTTCGCCTTTGGTTAAGCCATATTTTTTGTAAAGTTTTTCGTCGGACCAGTGTTCACGACTATTCTGAAGTGGAACGAATCTATACACTTTTGCAGATGCATCTTGTGTTGATTTTGCAAGAAGGACCAAAAATCGAAAAAATCGAGTTTGTATGTATGAGGCTAAGTGTTCGGCGGCTTGTTTATTGTTGTATGAACCTGCGACAATGTATGTCTCGGTACAAGCGCTGTTAGGCATCACAACAAAGGGTCTGCCTAATATCGGGTGTGGAAAAGAGTCGCTTCCACTACCAGCTCTTGGAATAAGAACCTTGTATTTAGACACAATCTCTATATTGGCACCAATAGAGTTTTTTTTCAGATAACCAATGCCGCCGTTTTGATACAATGTGAGGCACCCTGTAAATGGCTCACTTACTCCCTTGTAGGTTGTGGATAGACCAAAAGGTTTTCTCGAGCTAATTTGACCCATGATGGAGGTTTCTTTTTGTTTTTTGACCTTTTTAAGAATTGAAATGGCTTCATTGTAACGAATAAATACGTTGACCCCCGATTCAAGAAGTGGCCTTTGAGCCACCGAAATACCATTTACCTTGCTATAGTTTGAAACCTTGGATAGACCGCGCTCATCTCGTTTCCAGAGAAAAAAACAAACGCCTCCCTTGATTTGAACCCCAGGGAACACATCTGTGGCGTCGGGAAAATCGTGAATCTCGCGAATCCTATCATCATTTAGCATCTCATTCCTAAAATCATCCAAGCCTTTACCACCTGAAAACCATCGTGCCGGGATAATCATACTTAAATATCGCGGGCTAAGCTTCTTCGCTTGTTGTACGAACAGATGATAGATGGGTGTTGCACTCGTCCCAAATCCCCCATCACTCAACTGATACGGTGGATTTCCTACAATTACATCAAATTTCATATTTAATATCTCCTCGGGTTTTGTAGTGTGAATAAACTGATAGGCGTGGGTTTCTAGTTCACTTCCCCTGTCATACTCTTCTTGACTTGCCCCGCAGAAAGCGCACCGCCCGTTTTCCCATTTATGCTGGATTTGTTTGAACAGTATGTTGCCCTGTTCGTCATCAAATATCTGACAAATAGAATATTTTCCGTCGGCATTTTTTGAACAATAGACCGAGCGGCGAGTAAGCAAGGCAGTCAACTCCGTGATGGCGATGCCAAAGAGTTGTTTTTTGAAAATGTGGTTGGCTCTTTCCTCCAAGTCAGGAATCTGCTTCTCCAATCCTGCCATGAGTCGCTTCGCGATCTCCCGTAGGAATACGCCCGTCTTGCATACCGGATCAAGGAAGCGCGCATTCTGGTCGTTCCAGATTTCCTTGGGTAGTAAATCCAGTATCTGATTGACCAGTTGCGGCGGTGTAAAAACCTCGTCGTTGCTCAAGTTCGCAAGACAGGTCAGCACGTCGGGATTATAATGATTATTATCCGACATCGGTGACCTTCAAGAAATGGGTTAATGGATACTCTTTTACAGGCGTGGGGATAAAAACATCCTCACCAAGATCGGAAAAGAGCGGCAGTTCTTTCATCGCCGCATGGTCGAGCAATCCATGAAACGTAAAATCGCGCCGCTTCATCATGCTGCCGTTGACTGGTGACCATTCAGAAAAAACAATCGGCTGGGGTTCGACGCCCACTGTCTTCAAAGTCAGGGCATCGCCCCAAATGATGTTGCGCTCCAGAATGTATTTGACGGCACTCCTGCAATCGTCCGTGGCTGATGCTTTGCCGCCCATTCGGGCGAGCCTCGCCAAGGGCGGGAAAAGCGCGGTGTATTTCTGATTAAAAACCTCAAACAGCCGACGACGGCATTCCACGACATTATCCTCCAGAAGGTCGATCCCGTAGCTCGATGACACGGCCAGAACGGCATTCCGCTCGTAATCCAACTGACTCTTGCCATAACGCGATTCAACGACGCTCAATTTCCGCTCCAGAATTTCCGTCAGAAAATTTCCATTGCCGCATGCTGGTTCCAGAAAACGGGATTCAATCCTCTCCGTTTCCTGCTTGACCAGATCAAGCATGGCACTGACTTCCCTTTTGCCAGTGAATACCTCTCCATGGTCGGCAACTCTCTTTTTTGAGACAACCTGGCTTTGGGTTTGGACAATCTCTGGAACTTGTTCTGAAAGTGATTTAGACATGCGGGATGAATCGCGCCTCGACAGATGTGTCGAGGGGTTCAGCCCTGTTTGGGGGTGGCTTCCTCTAAGAGATTACCGTGCCTAAAATGAGTTGGGAACGTACCTACTTACGTCCCAGATCAGGCACAGGAATGCCCTTAGAGGAACGCTTTCAGCACGCCCCCAATGGGAGCGTGCTTTTAAGCGCCGTCCTCTAATTGCGAAATTTCCTGTTTCGATCTGAACAGCAGCCGAAGCTACGCGAAATAAATTTTAATGATTATTTTTCTATAGTTTTCCTTTCGTGGATAACCTTAACAAAAAAAATAAAGGAGACAAGCTTGCTTCAATATCGACCACCTTTTATGATAGTTCCTTTGGAGGAGACTAGAAAATGATACCTTGCTCTTAGCTAATGAAGAACAATTTTTAGAGGCACTTTGTTCATGATCTTTAAATCAGTTACACGGTTCTGTAAGAAATTTTTTCGAATAGTCGATAAACTCGACAAAGTAGCAAAGGCGTGGGGTTTAGTGGGCCTCTCAATTTCACTGTTTTTATATATTTGGAAATGGGAATGGGTTACAAATGCTATAAAATGGCTAAATGATAATCAACCCTGCTCTCGATGGGGACTTATTCCCCTTGCTACGTTAATCGTAACCCTTGTTTTCAGTTGGCGGAGGAATTTAAGAAAAGTGCCATCGACCACAGTGAGTATTACGGACAAAAGTAACAAAGCAAATTACGTGGTTCAGAATAAACAAATTAAACCCCATACTGTTTTTAAAGAATTCCGACCGCCTGATGAACCCTTGCTTTGGTCTTGGTCTTACGATGATGAAGGCACCATTCTCAAAGATTCATTTAAAGCACGTTGTCCGAAATGCCAAACCCAGATTATCTTTGAACCAACAACCATCCGAACTGACGACTATATTGGGCCGGGCTTACTTTGCAAATGTGTAACTTGCAATCGTGTAGACCAATTAATCGGCGTAAAGGATATCTACGATCAAATCTATAGAAAGATTGAGCGCTTGATTTATACAGACAACTGGCAGCGCGAAAAGTCAATACAAGACCTCAATAATTCCATTCAAGAGAAAATTGTACCCAGCAAACTCTGCTAAGATGTAGCGGGCGTTTAGCAAAGGAGCATTCGAGTCCCGCCCATCGTCTTACCGGGAGGCGTGGCACCAATTTTGATTAGAGAAAAGAACGTTGGGAGTATTGGAAGGGAGATGAGGGAACGTCGAGGCGGCGCAATTTACAATATTACAAAACCGTGTCTAATTGATCAAATATCCAAAGCAATTCGAATGCAGCACAGAAACCAATATGGACTTCTGTTTCATCGATATTTTTCGAGTGTTCATGAACATATGAATTACGAGGGTTCCGGACTTTCTCTTTGTAATTCTTAAGATGCTTCTCAAATTCATCTTTTTCGAACTTTGCAAGTCGTTCTTCCAGAATCGGAATTACGCGACGAACCTTTTGATCCCATCTTCCAGCAGATTTTAAAATTCTTTCTTCGATATCTTTCAGGATGCCCTTCGATTTCAAATATTTTCCAAACAAATAATCTGTATATAGCTCTAATGATGTTGCTAGTAATATCAACGCGGTACCACTTTCACGCCTCGAAAGATTAGAAAGGCTTGAATATAAGACTCGCTTCCAGCCAGGTGCATTATCAGATTTGTAAGTGTAAACGGAAACAACAAGTGGAACTGTTTTCCCAATAGGGTTCTGCTGAGCGTTATGTGCTGTTGTTCCAATCAAGATACGATTTTCACCTAGCCAAAAAAGATTGGGGAAGCAATGTTCACCTTGTTTTACATTCCCCATAATAGCTGTGGGTAGTGGAATAGCGAAAATGCTCTGACCGGGCACCATCTTAACATCGATTATCCTTATGTTGCCGATGCTCAACTCGATCAAATCCGTCCATGTCCAACTCGAAAAGCTTTCAAGTACTTGATGGATACTTTGTTGTATCGAGGTTTTTAATGCATCATAAAGTACAACTTTTTCTTCATTGTTATTTCGTTTTAAAATGCCTGGACTTATTTCTTGGAAATTTTCTCTTGGAAACCGAGTAACACCACCACTATGACAAATAGGAATGCTGTGGGGATTAAATAAATTCATTTGGATACAGAGACACACAGTCTATATCTTATGATTCAACAATGATTATTTACCTGCTCGAACCGCAGCATATTCAGCCCAATTTCCAAGATTGTGATAACCATCTCCTAACACCCAATCGTACGATCGATATAAACTCGAAAGAAGTTGATTGCTACTAGTAAGTCTTAATCTATCAAAAGGATTAGCACCTTCAGGACAAGTATACCCATATCGATCTTCTACATTGTGAATATAAATTCCAAAGAGTCCATTACCTCTTTCAATGCTTTTATCTATTTCATATTGCACATATTGTCGTTCAGTAGTATGTGTCCCAATTAAGACTGCGGTCACCGTTGTTTCCCTTAATCCTTCATTTATAAGGGCTTTAATCGCAGCGTCTCCTTTGCGTTTTGCTTCTTCCCACAGTGAAGCATCAGACCATCCAGCGGCAGCAGATCCTTCAATCATGTTTGAGTGTCGAATCTGATTAACTCTCCAAATATCGTTTTGATAATGAAAACTAAAAAATACCTTGCGCGACATACTATTGGTAATTAAAAGGCCAACTTGGTTAAAATGACAATTAGAACAACAATTGGAAAATAAAACCAGAATACAGTTCGTGAAAAACAAGTGTGAAACCATCCATCTGTGATCCCATCATGTTTAACTGTCTCCATTGAAAAACGATATTTTTCGAATTCAGTTTCCTCAAGCAGTCGTATAGTATCATACAATTTCCGGAAGAGGCGTTCTTGACGAAGACAATAAGCATCTAATCCCCAAAACGCTATCGAAGGTATTAATGCAATACAAAGATACCATTTGTTGGGAGTCTTGTCTGCAAATGCAAGAATCGCCGCAACAATGGTTAAAGCCCATCCTTTATAAAGAAAGGAATTTTGAGATAATCTCGAAATAATTCCTTGAATTAATTCAAGATGCTTTAACTGTGATTCCTGCATAAACGGATAGTATCCAACTCTTTGCCTATTTCAAGAAACAACCTATTCAGAAAAAGTAACAGGGCGAAAAGGCATAAGTCCGAGTATTATCATAAAAGACGCTGTTCCAAATTTTTACGAATGAAATCCGATTTTCTTCTGCGGGATTACATCTGGTGGTAAATGCAGAATACCTCTATCATCCAGATATATCGCATCGCGATATATTATCTAAAACTAACCAAAAATATCTCTGGGGAAAATGTCACTTTTTATCAGAGCGAATTAAGAAGATCTTCGCGCTTGATACCTTTGTGATTAGCTACGGCACGCAAAATAGCATTTAACGTTCCAATACGCAGACTTTTATGGGCCGGTACAGCAACCCGATGATGAAATGGACTTTCCGTTTGTAAAATCATGTGGCTACCTTGCTGATGAAGTAAAGAGTAACCCAATCTCGACAGAGCATTTTTACGAGCTCATGTCCACTTAAGTCACGTGGAACCTTCATTCTTATGCCAAAACTTCATCCCGCACCAAATGAAGACGAATCGTTCGAACTTGTTTAGGTTGATCAAAGTAATAAGCTGCAACAGCTTCTTTTACATTTCGACGTAATTCCTCCCAGTTATCGGCTTGGGTAAAAATACCTTCTGTAAGACATTCAGCAGTAAAACCGCCATCCGCTTCTTGGGTAACCTCAAAAACAAGTTCATTCATATACGCACTCTAAGTTATTATCACTGAACGGGCAAGTATAGAAAAAGAGAAACAATCTAAGAAAAGATATCCATTCAAAAAACGAAAAACGGGTCACCCATTAGTTTTTAGATTAGTTCGAAAGATCAAATCATATTGCTTAGCCTAACTTAAAAACTTGTTCTTCAAAGCAACGATTGCAACCTTGCTTCATCCGCTTGCGCAGCTAACTAGGACTGCTACGGCGCGGCTCACTCACCGACGTGGTCAAAACATGGTTACACCGTCAAATGGTTATATACCCATTTAACGGTGTATGATTAAAATCTTATCAAGTTTTATATCAAGCATGTACTATCGGTAATCCATCAAACATTTAAAACGCTTGCTGATATAATCTTTCGAAATCAGAGGTGGTGATGGTACGAGGATTAAATTGAACTGTCCATTGCCTTGCAGCTTCTTCGGCAAGTTTGCCTAAATCAGAACGTGGAATATTAAAATCGGATAGCGAACAGGATAAACCAGCTATCTTTAAAAGATTTTCTAGTTTGGAAATTAATATCTCCACAACTCTCTTAGCCGAAGTGGAAGGTTTAACTAAACCAACTTCAATCGCTAACTTTGCATACATTTCCCGCGCAGCAGAATCTTGGTTATTAAATCGTACCACCCACGGTAACATCAGTCCTACTGCTTGACCGTGAATGATCCCATAACGCGCTGTTAATGGATTTGCAGCAGAATGAATAGCTCCGAGCATGCTATTTTCAATGGCAATTCCGGCAAAAGCAGCGCCTAGCTGCATATTCGCGCGCGCAGATAAATCTTTAGGTTTTTGGAGAACCTTTGGTAAATTTTTGAAAGTTAATTGAAATGCTCGATGCGAATATAAAATGGAAAATTCATTACGCTTCCGTGTAACGGCTGTCTCGAGCGCGTGCGCCACTGCATCGATTCCTGTAACCGCAGTTACCTTTTTAGGTTGGGTAAGCGTAAGTACTGGATCGAGAATGGCCAGGCGCGCAACAGCCTTTGGATCGCCACAAGCCATCTTTTGATGGGTTATTGCATCGGCAATCAGCGCAAATGATTGGCATTCGCTACCCGTTCCGGCTGTGGTAGGAATAGCAATAAAAGGCAGCATGGGTTTACTCGCCTTACCAATCCCCCAATAATCTTGCATTCGTCCG
>CAZNSF010000088.1:0-2981 GCA_964575565.1 uncultured Verrucomicrobiota bacterium
GGAGTTTTATGGATATGGGTTTTTACCCACTTTTCGATTTCGGCATTATCCTTGGCACGCCGCACGACTTCCAAAAATTCATCCTTATTTACACCAGATGTTTCTAGCCAACGACCGTCAAAACCCTTACAGAAATTGGGCTGATAATCCTGCGGTAATTGACCTTTTTGATGGATCCGAATTTTGTCGATGAATCTCGGTAAATGAACCCAGCCTGCTAATTTTTCTCGTGGACTACGTAAACCTTGAAATACAGTTTTCATACTGTCCATCATCGAGAGCCTAGGTAAGCTGTCAAATTCAAAATACGGATAACTACTAGAAAACCTATCAGCGACGGATCAGGTTTGGTTTTAAATCAGCAATGGTTGCTACACCGCATAACATCATGGCACGTTCTAATTCTTGACGAAAAATCTGTAATACGTGGCTGACACCGGCTTCTCCATTCGCCGCCAATCCCCAAAGTGGTGGACGGCCAATGGCCACTACATTAGCTCCCAAGGCTAAGGCCTTGACTACATCGGTCCCTCGCCGAATGCCACCATCAATCATGATGGACAAGCGGCCTTTTACCGCTCTCACAATTTCCGGAAGGATATCGATGGTAGCCGGTGAGGTATCCAACTGACGACCGCCGTGGTTAGAAACAACAATGCCCGCCATACCACGATCCACTGCGATCTTTGCATCATCGGGATGGCAAATTCCTTTAATCCATATTGGCATCTTCGTGATGCTGCGTAACCATTCTATATACTGCCATGATATATCTGCTTTTAATTGAGCCGTGGCATAACTTGTTACTGCTGACCCTTTGGTATCTTTCGATAAATTTGCTCGTGTATCTACGAGGTTCATCAATTTCATTTCAGGAGGCAGTCGAAAACCATTGCGCACATCTGCTTCTCGATTGCCAATCACAGGTCCATCTACGGTTACGACGAGCGCACTATAGCCAGCAGCTTCTGCCCGTTCCACCAGTGATTGCGTGATATTTTTATCTTTATAAACGTACAGCTGAAACCACTTTGCACCCTTCGAAGCCTTCATCACATCTTCCATGGAATAGGTTGAAGGGGTGCTCAAGATAAAAAGAGTGCCAGCTTTTTCTACTGCGCGTGCCATGGCTAATTCACCATCTGGATGCGCTAAGCATTGCATCGCAGTGGGGGCTATCACTATCGGCATAGAGAGCGAGTTCCCGAGCAAAGTGATACCAGTCTTACATTGCTCGATGCCGCATAGGACTCGGTATTGTAATTGCATCCTCCGATAGGCTTGTTGATTTTCGTGCAATGTAATTTGATCATCTGCGCCACCGGCACAGTAATCATAGAACATCGGTTGCATCTTTTCTCGTGCAGCCTTTTCGTAATCCGCTACATTGATTAGCGTCGTCATCGGTCTCTTCTCTGTAATCGGAAATCCCAGTTTGTGCAAGAATGTTCAACTGCAAATGAAGAACATTAACAAGTTGTCATTGTGTATGGCCCGCAATGACTTACTCGTTGCGACAAACTATTTTTCCAGCTTACGCTTACACAGTAACTTGTGTGTCTACCGCTAATCTATTGGCAGTAGGATCACCTACAGCGGCGGGCTGGAATACGTGGTCTCCATTTCCGGATATAAAATTTGTCGCACGAGGTTGATCTTGGGACTTCTGAAATTTTACTGAAACCAATTTGGAAACACCACGTTCTTCCATGGTTACTCCATAAAGGGCATCCGCCATAGCAATGGTTCGTTTGTTGTGGGTAATTACTACAAATTGGGAGTGGACTAAGAAACGTTGAAGCATTTTAATAAAACGATTAATATTCGATTCATCAAGTGGCGCATCCATTTCATCCAAAATACAAAATGGGCTAGGCTTAACCATGTAAATGGCAAAAAGCAGCGAAATAGCAGTCATGGTACTTTCACCGCCCGAAAGCAAACTAATGCTCTGCAATTGTTTGCCAGGGGGTTTTGCAACAATATCGATGCCGCATTCCAAAGGATCGCTTTCATCAATTAAACGAAGATCCGCTTTCCCACCGCCAAAGAGTTCTCCAAAAACAGATTTAAAATTTTCACGTATTTTCTCGAATGTTTCAGAAAACATTTGTCGGGTGGTGGCATTAATCTTTCGGATGATTTCGAGGAGCTGCTCTTTAGAAGTAACAAGATCTTCATGTTCGCGCGTAAGGAAAGTATATCGTTGTTCTAATTCCTCGTATTCTTGCACGGCCTCGAGATTCACAGCGCACATGCCTTGAATTTTTTCGCGTAGTTCAACCACTTTTGGGGTTACTTCTTCCCAGCTTGTAAAATCAAGGAATTCTTTGGATGGAGCCACTGTTTCTGCTGCTTTTTCTCCAGCTCGTAGAGGCAATAAAGATGTTGTTAAAAGATCAACCTGGTATTCACGTTGAATGCGTTCCGCTAAATGGCCAGCATCCCCGCGTTTTTCCGCAAACCGCACTTCGCGGCTCGCTAGCTCTTTTTGGAGGCCTTCGAGCTGTTGGCGGTAACCCCGGAGCGTTTCGGTTGCCGTTTGGATTTCAGTATCTATACCTGATTCTTCCGCTACAATTTCCGAAATTTGGTCATTCGCTTTTGAGGTAGAAACGGTGAGGGCTTGAATTTGATAGGTTGCTTCCTTAATTTCTTTTTCCCATTGCGCCATGCGTTCATGGGCAGTCTTGATATTTGCCTGACGTGTTCGAATCAGCGTTTCTGCCTCCGTAATTTGATTTTCGAAGTGATGACTTTGGGATTCCAAACCTTGGATTTGTTGCTGGCTTGTTGCATGGGTTACCCTTAAATCATTTACAGCGGTGTTGCAACGATCGCGCTCTTTGGTTGCGTTTTCTGTAACTTGATAAGCCTGTTTTAATTTGGATTGTGCAGAAGCTTGCTGGGTGGTGGATTGATTTAATTCTTCTCGAGTACGGGTAAGACGATCTTGAACTTCTTCTCGGAACTTTTTTAAT
>CAZNSF010000089.1:0-6980 GCA_964575565.1 uncultured Verrucomicrobiota bacterium
AACTGTACCAGGCCATCCCGCTGCCCCCTCCAGCGCCGCCAGGACAACTCTGATGATCCCCTTTCCCAGTCGGATCAGCAGGATAATCCGTACCCCCTTGCCGCCCGTTTGTGCATCCATCATCACCCCCATATACCACGCTTGCCTCCTCCTTACTCGCCTTCCTCCAGCCATTAGCTATCTTCTCGCTCGCTACTAACCAATACCCGCTCCCTTCCTCGCTAAACACATCTTCACTTACCACTGCCCGCCCTCCCAATAACGTGTCTTCTACCTCATAAAAACCTTTGCCCGCCTCTTTGATGACCGCGCTGTAATGCCCAGCCTTCCAATGAAATATCGATGGCACTTCTATCTTGCCCCCGCCATCCCTCTTCGCACCCACGTACTTTATCCCCATCTTACTAGCTAACTCCTCCATCCTACTTAATGAGATCCCTCGATCCGTTACTTTCTCCTCCTTTAGTAATATCGGATTAACCTCTTTTATCCCAAGCTTGTCCCTAAGATGCGTTAAGGCTGTCAGACCGCAACGTTTGTTGTCACTTGACCCATTCTCTAACCCATACAAATCTCTTCTCACTTTCTCCACTCGATCCCTAAAATATCCCATTACCTTTCTCCCTTCCACTTCCTTGAGTAACTTCTTTGCCCCTTCTAGCTTCCCTAATTGAACATTTAACTCCGCCAACTTTCCCCATACCCAATCCCCTAAGGCTTCTTCCTGATATCCCTTCATTCCCTTTAATTCTTCCCACACCGTTCCCCATGCCTTCATTGCCTTTGTTAAATATCCGCCTCGACAATACTCATTCCCTAGATTTGCCTCGATCGATAACTTCCAACGGGACATCGGATGATTCCGTATATATCCCTCCAATAAATTCCTATCCCTGCTCTTTTGATATTCTTTCAATACACTTGCTAATTCCTTGTTCTCCTCCAATAGCTTCGAGTTGTCTGCTTCTGAATCTTTAATTTTTAATTGATCACTTTTAATTGCGACAAGCGGCCCTTCAAATTGAAACAAAACCCCCATCTCTCCATCACTCGGCATCTCGCTCTTCCCTTGGGCAACCCCATCCACCGATTTCTTCCCAACTCCTTCTGCCTTTGCCTCCGCTTTCTTCTCTCCCTTCCCATCCGCCATCCTTACTTTGACTTCCTTAAGACTATTCGATGCCGCTAAGGCTAAATCAATCCCCCCGCCCGTTGAACCCTTAAAGGGGAAACCGGAAAGCTTATGCCGTGATCCGCCGCTCACGGACTTGGAATCCCGGATCCCTGTCTCGCTATCGCGGCGGTCTAATTCCCCGCTTTTTAAATTTTTAATTTCTAATTGCTTATTTTGAACTTCATTGGTTATGGCTATCACCGGTACCGATGTCATTAAATGAACTGGAATTAATAGCCAGGTGACTAAACGCAGGTAAATTGGCAGTCGCTTCATAGTTTTTCCATTTCTAATTCTTAATTTCTCATTCCATTATTCCTTCCTTGCTTCTTTCATTCCTTATGGCTTAGAGCCACGGCACGAGCTTGGCGCCTATTGGCTCATAAAGTTCTAGAATCGCGGGCGGCTTGCCATCGTTAATAATACCCGACTTCGTCGGATCAAACGGATACTTATCCTGACTATCACTCACTCCATCGCCATCCGTATCATTCCAGAATGGATCGCTTCCTAATTGATATTCCTCTAAATTCGTCAGCCCATCATGATCGATATCGTTATTGAGCGCATTAACTTCAATCGTTACTTGCCCAGCTATCTCCGAATTGCCGGTTAAGAAGAAATACGTAAAAAGATTGTTAGGATCTAACCGCACAACAATTTTCTCGTCTTTATTCCCATCTCCATCTAAATCATCGATATCCCAGCCGATCACAACATCTCCGCTCACGCCATCCAGAATGCCATCTTCATTTTGATCTGGATTATGAGGATCCAATCCCATTTTTATCTCTTCCCATGCCGCTAAACCATCTCCATCCGTGTCTGTTAATCCATAGGTATCGGCAAAATAATTGGTAACCTGCGCGATCTCATCGGCGGTTAGCTTGCGATCATAAATACAAACCGCGGCAATATCTCCGCTCATATATTGATCATTCGCTTTCCCAAGTCTGCCGTCGTTCTCAAAAGATGCCGCGGGATGCGTGCCAAGAGCATTATAAGCTTTTGCATCCACCACTTCTTCATTTTCTCCATTCAAATAAAATTCTAAAGTTTCAGAATCGCTTGCCCACGCGTGCACTTGCGGTTTAAAGGGTATAGGTACTGTTCGCAATGCTCGTTTATCGCTCACCAACACGTCATTCGTTTTTCTTCTTTCTAACCGAGGCACGTAGAATTCAGAAATATCCGTAGGATACTGACCAGCAGAATATGGATCATCTCCGCCCATAATTAGACCGTGACCATAATCGTCAAGGCCCGTGCTTAAGGGTCCGCTTCCAGCTTGAGAACCTTCGGCCATTCGATAGATCACAAATACTGTAAAATCACTGAAATTGCCCTCGGCATTGCTTAAACCAATCGCTGAAAAATTAAGGCGATCGCTCTTGTCATTGCTTTCGTTAGCAGTAAACCGCACCACAGGCCTTCCATTCCATTCTCCGCTTACATACTTAGGACGACGTTCTTGGTAGTCATCATCAAGCTGGGTTGCGTCATTCCCATTGCCCGATTGATCCGCCCATTTAATGACACGCTTCTCGCTATCAAGAGAAACACCCGCATCAGATCTTAAATACATCTTTAGGTGATCGGCCACTGGTAAAAGATTTCCATCGCCTTTAGCCTGAAAAATGGCTTGCAACACCGAGTTATCAGCTAATGTTACTTGCGCTACAATTTCATTAGTACTCGATCCTCCAGCAGGCAGCTTGTAATAAACTTGGGCACGGCCTTGTTCATCGGTTTTAATGACCGCGCTTGCTCCAAAGATGCCATCCGCTGTTGCCGCAAACTCTCCTCCACCTTGACTAATCGAAAAAGTTACCGGTACATCAATAAGCGGCACACCAAGTTTAGTTACCTCAACTACCCATGGCAAATCCACTAAATGATCGGGCGCTCCAATTTGAGATAAAGGCTCCACTGCATCAAGTTGAAGTTCTAATCCATCCAGAATTCCATTGCCATTTTCATCCGCGTTGGTTGGGTCGAGCCCATTTTGCACCTCCGATAAATCTGATATTCCATCATTATCGAAATCGCCGTCATCATCCACATTGCTTGGATCCAAGCCAACTGCCAGATCTTCTCCGTCTGTCAACCCATTGCCATTGCTATCGGCTAATCCATACCGCTTCTTCATGTATTCTTCGCATTGCTGGCGTTCGCTCTCCGTTAATACACGATCAAAGACCGCGATCTCGGCAATCACCCCGTAGCACGAATGCCCATTCGCATATCCGATCGTTGCGCCCTTCGCGCTACTAAGATTGACATCTTCCAACTCTGCTACCTCTGTTTCGTTACGGTAAAAATGCGGACCAGGCGTTTCATTTGGATCGTTTGGATCAGGATCACTTGTCCATGTATGCACCTCCGGTCCATATCCATGTGGCGCGTATTGGATTGGAGTAGCAACACTTTTACTTACCTTATTGTCTCCATCCCATTTCTCCAAGTGCGGAGTATATAAACTTGAATTGAGATCGAGATTTGGATTATTCACTCCTGAAGCCACCACAAACCCATGTCCATCTCCACGGTTCGAGATCGGCCCGCCTCGTTGAAAAGTCTTATCCTTACCGTCACCATAATTATAGGCAACAATTACGGTAAAATTCGCCGTATCAACCTGATCAAAGTCTAATTTACGATCGTCGCCAATACCAAAACTTAATACCGGTTTACCGAAAAAATCAGAATAAGCATCATAATTGAAGCTACCCGTATAATAATATGGCTTCGGATGATCCGCTCCATCTTCTTGGCTTGCATGATGCCCATGACCTGATAAATCATCCCATTGTTTCACCATAGCACCTTCAACATTAGGTGTGCCACGCGTGATCCCAGCATCCGATCGGTACCACATCTGTAGCCCCGTCTTTACCGGTATACCCGCCGTAGTCGCCACCGTATAAGCATCCTGCACTGACTTTACCCCGCTACTATACACCGACCCATAATTATACTTAAAACTAATCTCGGTCTCATCCGGCGTCGATGGCAAGTGAAAATAAACTGTGGCCGTTCCACTGGAATCCGTTTGAACGGAAAGAGTTTTATACCTCAGCGAATTCGGTTGAGCCGAAACCTTTCCGCCACCCTGTTTGACATCTATATAAACTGTCTGATTAGCCAATGGCGACGATATCGCGTCCCCATCATCTCGATATAAATAAATCATTAGCGGATCGACTAACTGATGGCTCACTAACCCGGTCTGATTCTTGGGGTCTTGTAAACCCATCTTGGCCTCAAACCCATTGCAGGCATCCCAAGGATCCGTGCCATTCGCCGATTCATGCTCATTCGTAAGCCCATCATGATCCGGATCAGCATTCGATGCGTAATCAAGTGCGCCGAAAGCCAATGGATCAAAACCATACTTTACTTCCCAGCCATCCCCCAATCCATCCCCATCCGTATCCTCACTGTACATGTCTAAATATTTTCCAGGATGATTGAGATCTTGATAGAAAAATTCGGTTGCGTCCATTAATCCATCCCCATCATAATCCCCATATGGATCTGTCGGCAGAGGATCATCTCCATCTTTAATTCCATCCCCATCGGTATCCGACTTAAGCGGATTCGATCCGTAAAATTGTTCTAGAAAATTACTTAATCCATCATTATCAGGATCCGCGTACGTATTAGGCAGCAACACCACCTCCGCCTTCTTCATTCCTCGATTGTAGAATCTTACCTCATCCAGTATTCCATTAAAACTATTAGCAGCTGGTTTATTTATTTCAGCTCCAGGAACCCAGCCTTGGCCCTGAATAAAATTAACCGATGAAGAGCCGCCTATCGTAAAATGATCCACTTTTGTAACATAATTACTCGGATTCGTTGGATAAATCGTAGAGGGAAGAACCACCATCTTCTCCGGTCCCCCATCCACATATAACGTCGCTACCCAACCCGCCCAACCCACTTTGCTCTGCAACGTTAATACGACATGATGCCACTGGCCATCGGTAATCGATATCCCGGATCCCACACTGTTTTTCACAAAAACACTGCCCCCCAAACCTCCTCCAGGAGGATAAAAAATGGCTTCTACCTTCCCGCCAACATCTCCAGGCTCGCCAGGATTAACCGGACCCAATTTCCAACCGCTGCCATCGGTTCCGCGCCATTCCGCGATCACTTGGTCCATTACCCCAGGGATTGGCACCTCCGTTAATGAGTTCGGTCCCTTCTGCACCCAAGCAGAAAAGGTAAAATCATGGACGCTATACGCATCCTTATCCCTGCGAACAGTCGCTTTAAGAACACCGTCTTTTCTCGAGGATCCACCTCCCCCTACATAAGTCGCGCTCCCGGGAAATAACACTTGTTTAACCGCTGGATTATCAAATCCCGCAGGAATATCTGAGACCGGCCATATCGAAAGTAAATCGCTTACATGCCCATCATTAACCAGGGCTGTTAATGGTAAATAGTTAGGACTTCTATCTTTAAGTTCTACCACCGGCTTTTGGTACGCCGTTAAAAGATCGTTCAATTGCCACCAACCCACCATGTTACCTGAAGAATAAGCTTCCGTGCTAAATTGCGCATAGGGATATCCCGTCGGCAGAGGAAGCGAAAACGAATTGGTGGCCGCCCATGCCTTCTCCCAACTATCCTTTAATCCATCCCGATCCCAATCATTTATCGCTGGGAAAGGGATGCCATCGGAAAGCTCGATAATCTCACCATCCCCATGGAGCGGACTTAGCGTCCCAACACCCATGAGCAATCCTAAACAACAAAATAATAGTATCTGCAAATCCACAGACCCTTTTGCTTTTGACCAAAATGTTTTTAATGCTTTATCTGCTTTTAAGTAGTCCGACGCTTTATTTATTAATTTCATATTCATGCACTCCATTTGCTTTTGTTAAGTTTGATAGAAAATCGGCCTTTTACTTCTATATGGTTTAAAAAGACCTTTTTGTGACATTTATTTTCAACCATTTTGTTTATATTGATAAACAAAAGGGTTGTTAGTAACCGCTCTTTGCTGTTATAAAAAATAACTTTATCATTTTAATTTACATTTTTTCTAACTTAGATTCTGACTCGGTATCGTTTTCTCTCAGATATAAGCCATGGACCTCCATAAGCAGGTCAACTTGTCCAAGAAGCGCCTTTTCAGAAAAAGGTTTACATAACCAAGCATCCGCATGGGCTGCTAGCGCTAAGGCAGAAAGTTCATTCGGCTCACTTCCGCTCATTAAAATAAATTTGGTAGTGGGCGAAATCGCACGAAGCTGTCGAATCGTTTCCACGCCATTCCATCCGGACATGTTGTAATCACAGAGCACCAAATCTATTTTGGGTTTACTTTTTAACAAAACCAAAGCCTCCTCTCCGCTGGACACCGGGAAAATATGATAACTTGATAAAAACTCTGATATCAAAAAGCGAAAGGCAGGATCATCTTCCACGATTAAAATTTTAATATTCTGTTTCATATTCGTTAGAAAGTATTCCATGTCTAAATTTTGTTCTTTCTTGAGCAGGTTTTTTTATTTCGCTTTTGCTGTGGATAAATCAGTCTTTTACTCCTATATGGCTTAGAAGAGTGCTTTCGTGACATTTATTTTCAACTATTTCATTTATACTGATAAACAAAACAAGCGTTTTGGGCCTATAATTTCATAATAGCTGTTGGGAAAAACTTGAATGCCCACCCCCTAAAAAAGTACATCCCATGGATTCCCACTTTCGGGAATGATAGGCATGTGTATGACAAGCAAACTTACTTTTTTAGAGTTTCCATCATAAAAATGTCATTCCCGCGGAA
>CAZNSF010000090.1:0-12250 GCA_964575565.1 uncultured Verrucomicrobiota bacterium
GGTAAGGGGAAGAGAAAGGTGGGGTGAGAAAACTAATTTAAAAAGAAGGACGCAGAGAAAAAACATAACCCAAGCCGTTAGCAACATTTTTCCGAGGATAAAAGTCTGTGTCCTTTTAGTGTACTCCTCCATGTTGACTGCGGCATAAAGTAGAAACCAAAGAAAGAACCTATGAAAGTAAAACCTATAGGCGACCGTGTGTTGGTAAAACCCGCCAAAGAAGAAGAAGTTAAAAAAGGCGGCATCATCATCCCGGATACAGCCAAAGAAAAACCCCAAGAGGGCAAGGTGATCGCGGTCGGCACCGGTAAAACCGACGAAAACGGAAAGAAAATACCATTCGAGGTAAGGGTGGGCGACCGTGTGCTTATCAGCAAATACGGCGGCACCGAAATTAAAATTGATGGCGATGAATATCAAATTCTTCGCGAAGACGATATCCTCGGTATCGTTGACTAATAAGGAAGGAAATTAACTTATGGCAGCTAAACAAATTGTATTCAGCGAAGACGCTCGTCAACGTATCCTACGTGGTGTGCAGAAACTAGCACATACAGTCACTGTCACCCTAGGACCTAAGGGACGCAATGTCGTCCTCGATAAAAAATTCGGCTCCCCCACAGTAACCAAAGACGGCGTTACTGTTGCTAAGGAGATTGAACTCGAAGATCCATTCGAAAATATGGGCGCGCAAATGGTTCGCGAAGTCGCTTCCAAAACAAGCGATATCGCAGGCGATGGAACTACCACTGCTACGGCTTTAGCCGAAGCGATCTATCGCGAAGGTCTCAAAAATGTGACCGCAGGCGCCAACCCCATGGGCCTTAAACGCGGTATCGACAAAGCTGTCGAGCGCGTGGTGGAAAGCCTTCAATCCCAATCCAAGAAGGTAAAGGACAAATCCGAAATCAAACAAGTAGCATCGATTTCTGCTAATGGCGATGAAACCATTGGCGAGATTATTTCCGATGCAATGGATAAAGTAGGCAAGGATGGCACCATTACAGTAGAGGAAGCTAAGTCTATTGAAACTGAACTTAAAGTGGTTGAAGGGATGCAATTCGATAAAGGGTATCTCTCGCCTTACTTTATTACCAATGCCGAAGATATGGAATGTTCGTTTGAAAACGCGTATGTCCTTATCCACGAAAAGAAAATCTCGGCGCTCAAAGACATGCTCCCGCTCTTGGAAAAAATTGCCAAGGTAGGACGTCCTCTCTTGATTATCGCTGAAGAGGTCGAAGGCGAAGCCTTGGCCACACTTGTGGTCAATAAACTACGTGGAACTCTTCAGGTCTGCGCGGTGAAGGCCCCTGGTTTTGGTGATCGACGCAAATCCATGCTCGAAGACATTGCCATCCTAACAGGCGGCAAGTGTTTCTCCGAGGATCTCGGGATTAAATTAGAGAATGTTACTCTCGATGATCTCGGCCAAGCCAAACACCTAACGGTGGATAAAGAAAATACCACCATCGTAGAAGGCTCTGGCAAAAATAGTGAGATTCAAGGAAGAGTAAACCAGATCCGGAAGCAGATCGAGGAAACAACTTCCGATTATGATAAAGAGAAGCTCCAAGAACGTCTGGCTAAGCTCGCCGGCGGTGTTGCCGTAATCAATGTAGGCGCGGCTACCGAAACCGAAATGAAGGAGAAAAAAGCGCGTGTGGAAGATGCCTTGCATGCAACCCGCGCTGCTGTAGAGGAAGGTATTGTCGCTGGCGGTGGCGTGGCGTTTATTCGCGCGCTGAAATCGCTCGATAGCCTTAAACTCGAAGGTGACGAAGCTATTGGCATAAGCATTGTACGTAAAGCGTTGGAGTTTCCTCTCCGTCGCTTAGCTGAAAATGCTGGCCTTGAAGGTTCGGTGATCTTCAACGAAGTAATTAGCCGCAAAGGCAGTGAAGGCTATAACTTCATGACCGATCGGTACGAAGACCTCATTAAAACTGGTGTGGTCGATCCTACCAAGGTTGCTCGCGCTGCACTGCAAAATGCAGCTTCGATTGCCAGCCTGCTTCTTACTACCGAAGCCCTCGTTACTGAAATTCCTGAAAAGGAAAAAGCGCCTTCTGGTCCTCCAGGTGGTGGCATGGGCGGTATGGGTGGTATGGGCGGTATGGGAGATTATTAATCGGATTTTTTTCGAAAAATCCAAAAAGAAAGGGCGTTCTCGTGAAAAGCGAGACGCCCTTTTTTATTTTCAGCCCAACCTATGTCGCCATATTGATAGCTTATTCCGTAACACTACCGGTTAAATAGAAAGAAGCCCAAAAATAGGGTTGAAGATGTTCTGCTATCAATCGCAATTGTGCTTCCTGGAGAGCTTTGGCCGGATTGCTCCCTGGTAATTGTTGGTAAAAATGTTTCATCAACTTATAGGTGGATTCATCGGATACATTCCAGAGACTGGCTAAAACGGAACCTGCCCCGGCATAAAGAAAAGCTCGGTTTAATCCCTGGACTTCATTGCCGCCGCTCACACGCCCTAAACCCGATTGGCAAGCGCTTAAAACAACTACTTTAGGATTCATCGTTAGAGAGAAAACTTCCCACGCATGTAAATCGCCATCGTCTTTTGTATCGCCAGCTAAAAGAATGGCTGAATCCATAGGCTTTTCTGCGCGATAACGACCGTGAGCCGCTAGATGGATCACTCCAATCTCTGTAAGATTTGTATTCTTTAAAGTCGATTCCTTGGCATTCGGTCCTGTGAGGGCCGTCGGCTCAGCGAAAAGCGTTGATAATTCTTTTACTTCACGTTCAGCAAATTTAAGAGGGGTTTCGGCCGTTTTTCGTTCCGGGTTTCCAAAAGCCAGGCTTTTACGCATATTGCGGGTTACATTTTGTTCGATAAAAAAGAGGCTCGCTGCATTAGGAAGAACCGCAACCGCGTAATCTTGTATGAGGTAGCGTTCGGGTGATAACGGAAGACTGGCGAACGGCAAATAATGCAATGCCTCTGATGGTATTACTAATAATTGGTTGGCGCCGGTAAGTTTTGCCTTAATGGGCTCGACCAAGAGTTCCACTAAATCTTTCCCCACATTTAGAGTGGTAGTTTGTTGTGCAGAAGTGATTGCTTCGCGATATTCAGCTACTTGCCCCGCTAACTTCCTTCGTCCGATCTTTGTTTCTGTGATCGAAACATGCCCTTGGTTAAGAACAAAAATGAGGGTTCGTTCTGTATCAACAAAATAAGCGATTAAAGCCGTTTTATTCCCCAAACGTTCCGAGATTTTTTTCGCCGGCAAGGTTGTTACGGTGAGCGTAGAAGCGTAATCTAAGCTTTGCCGTTTAATGGCTCCCAAAATTTCGTTCTGCTCTTGCAATAACTGTTGGTAGCGTTGTGTAATATTTTGCTTGTTCTCGGCCATTCCAAATTTCATTTGCGAGAGAATCTCATCGATTTGGGCTTGAACTTCCTTCTCGCGTTTTTGCAATGTTGCATCCACTGATTTTTTGATGCGCAGAGGCCGACCGGCTAGCATTTCGAGAAATGACCGTGATTTTGCGCGCTCGAAATAGTTAAAGCTTTCTTCATCCTCCTTTGTTTCGTAGAGCAAATTAATGATCGCGCTATAGACATCTTGCACAGAAGAGGTGAACCTCTGTTTCATGGAATCATCTTGAAAGCGCGAGCGGGTCGACTCAATGCCATCGATGGCCTGCTTTAAATAAGTTTTAGCCTCTGCATATCGTTTTTGTTTGGCCAAAGCGGAGCCAACTCCATAATTGGTGCGCCACACAAGATCGATCGCGCCAAACCCTTCTGCCTGCTTTAAAAAGCGACTAACTTCTTCGAGCTTATCTTTATCCCATTTCATATCGGGCAATAAACTCTCCCATTCATATCGAAGAGCGTGGTTAACTAACAAACCGAAATGACGTTTGCCAGTTTTGAAGGCCTCTTCGCCTTCATCAAAAAATGCTGCTGCCTTTTCTAAATTCCCTTTTCGTCCATAAACTGCGCCTAAAGTGGTCTTGGTAAAACCAATTCCATCGTATAACCCATTATCTGCATGGAAAAACATTCCGAATTTCTTCTTCACCTGCAAAATACGGTTACATGTATCATCTGCCTTTTGCAAACAAGCGATGGCAGAATCATAGTTACCCTCAAAATAAAATTTCAGTCCTAGCTCGTTATTGGCATGGATGACACCTTTGCATTTCCGAATCGATTCGGAGAGCTCTTTTCGACTAGGGGATGATTTATAACTGGTGGGGTAAACATAATCTTTTAAGGTAGTCATTGCCTTCTGGTAATATTCAGCGGCCTTTTCGCTATCACCGGAAAATAAATAGATGTCGCCGAGATCTGCATCGAGTTCCGCTGCATCCCCATGCAAACGCATTCCGATGGAATAAGCCTTTTGTAAAAGTTTAAGCGCTTTATCGTATTCAGCTGTATCTTTGAGTAACACGGCCATTCGTTCCATGCAGAGAAGCACGCCTTCTTCGTCATTTTCCTTCTCATAAACCGCTTGCGCCTTTGTCATGGTCTCTAAGGCATTTTTATAATCACCTTTATCAACAAACTCTTCGGCCTTTTCCATCTCATCGTTCCATTCCGTATTATAAGGAAGTGCAGGTCCTGCTAGGGCAACATGGGCCATCCACATAACCAACACGATCCATAAGAGAGACTTTCCTTTGAATATTGTTCCGAAAAAGATCATCCTCATAAACAAAATAGAGTTTAACAAAGTTCACCTTATAGGAAAGGTTACAGGAAGGGAATAGATTTTGATTGATCCATCTCTCTTTGTTGCGAAAATACGCTATCAATGACAACGATTTTGAAGAGCCAAAAGCCGCGATGAATATGCCACAGATTTCTGCTATTTTAATTACAAAGAACGAAGAGGAAAATCTCCCACGGTGCCTCGAAAGTATCCAGTGGGCGGATCAAATCGTGATCGTAGATTCCGGAAGTACCGACCGAACTGTAGAAATTGCTAAAAAATATAAAGCCGAAGTTTTTGTTGAGGACTGGAAAGGTTATACGAACCAGAAAAATTCAGCCCTTGCGAAGATAAAAGGCGATTGGGTGATATCACTTGATGCCGATGAAGAGTTTTCTGGCCAAGCCCAAAATGCTATTCGCGAGGCGATCCGTAAAAATGATCCGTCCATTCAAGGTTACGCTTTCCGTCGAAAAGTTTTTTATCTTGGCAAATGGATTTGCCATGGAGATTGGTATCCTGATTACGTAGTGCGATTATGGCGCCGAGGGAAAGGAATTTTCGAAGGGGGACGAGTTCATGAATCAGTAAAGGTTGATGGCCAGATTCAGTATCTAACAAGCGATATTCTGCATTATACCTATCGCAATTTAGGAGATCAAAAGGCACGGATGAAAAAATACGCCCAACTTTGGGCACAAGATCAGTTTGATCAAAAGCGATCTTTTAGATGGACCGATCTTTTATTCCGTCCGCCAGCGCGCTTTTTTCGAGGGCTTATTTTAAAAGGAGGCTGGTTGGATGGCTGGCGCGGATTTTTGATTGCCTGGATGTGTGCTAAAGAGGTTTGGATGAAGTACCAGAATTTACAACAGCTTTGGCAATCCTAATGCACTAGCGCCTGGTGTTCTGGAGCCCTAGGATCTAGTGCTCTTCCCAAAGCTACGCTACATCTTTTTCTTGTTTCCTTCGAATCATGGGAGAGCGTTTGCCTTCCACGACACTACGATTAATCACTACGCTCGCAATATCTTCGCGCGATGGAATTTCGTACATTAGATCGAGCATCATTTTTTCCAATAGTGCGCGTAAAGCGCGGGCGCCGGTCCCTCTCTTAAGAGCTTCTTGGGCAAGGGCGCGTAAGGCATCGCGTGTAATTTCTAAATGCACATCTTCCATAGCAAAGAGTTTTTGATACTGCTTAACCATAGCATTCTTTGTATCGATCAGGATGTGGACTAACTCGTCTTCCGTAAGCGGGCTTAGAACAGAGATCACTGGCAAACGGCCGATAAATTCGGGAATCAAACCAAAGGTAAGAAGGTCTTCTGGTTCAACAAAATGGAGATCGCTTTCCTGGTTTTCGTAGGGCAGCGTCGATTTTGTTTCAGTGCCGAACCCCATGATTTTATTACCCAGGCGGCGGCGAATCATTTTATCTAGCCCCACAAAAGCGCCTCCGCAAATAAAAAGGATATTGGTAGTATTTACCTGGATATATTCTTGGTGTGGATGTTTACGGCCGCCTTGCGGCGGAACATTGCAAATAGTTCCCTCTAAAATTTTTAAAAGAGCTTGTTGAACCCCTTCTCCAGAAACATCACGAGTAATGGATACATTTTCTGTTTTACGAGCAATCTTATCGATTTCGTCGATGTAAACGATCCCGATTTCAGCGCGCTTAACATCGTAATCAGCGTTTTGGAGTAAACGTAGAATAATATTTTCGACGTCTTCGCCTACATAGCCTGCTTCGGTAAGAGTGGTGGCATCGGCAATACAAAAAGGCACATCCAAAATTTTTGCGAGCGTACGAGCTAAAAGGGTTTTACCGGAACCAGTGGGACCTAGAAAAAGGATATTACTTTTTTCGATCTCAACATCTGCATGAGCCGTATTACTCGACTTAGAAGTGTCGGAAGCGAAAATGCGTTTGCAATGGTTATGAACAGCCACGGCTAAAGTTTTTTTAGCATTTTCTTGGCCGACGACATAGCGATCGAGGTTTGCTTTAATACCAGCGGGCTTCAGCAAGCGAGGACGGAGCGATGATTTTTTGACCTCTTCGCTTAATTCTTTATCAAGAATCCCCTTGCAAACCGAAATACAATGATCGCAAATATAAACCCCTGGACCTGCGATCAATTTTCTTACTTCGCTGTGGGCTTTCCCACAGAAGTTGCACATCGTAATATTATTAGGCTTTGCCACAGGGTTAGTTTTTAAAATTTCTCTTGAAGCCTTGCAAAAGGATATCCATTAATCACGGTAGGATACTTTATTTCGCACCTTCACCTTTCTTTTCAGCAGGTAGTGCATGGGCTGGTAGATCTTTACGAGATTTAACAACATCGTCCACCAGACCGTAAGCTTTTGCCTCTGCGGCTGACATAAAAAAATCGCGATCAGCATCTCTAGCAATCGTTTCCACATTTTGCTTGGTATGCTGCGCGAGGATTTCGTTCAGCCGATCTTTCATACGAAGAATTTCCTTTGCTTGGATCGTGATATCCGAAGCTTGCCCTTGTACGCCTCCGCTCGGTTGATGAATCATGACTCGAGAATTTGGAAGCGCAAAACGTTTACCGGGCGTACCGGCAGCTAGGAGTACGGCGCCCATGCTTGCAGCTTGTCCTACACAATAGGTAACCACATCACAGGTAAGGAACTGTATCGTATCGTAAATAGCTAGCCCTGAAGAAATAATGCCGCCGGGAGAATTGATATAAAGATTGATATCTTTTTTTGGATCGTCCATTTGCAAAAAAAGCATTTGGGCGATTACAATATTGGAAACATGATCATCAATAGGGGTTCCTAAAAAAATAATGCGATCTCTAAGAAGGCGAGAATAAATATCCATGCCGCGTTCACCACGACCGGTTTGTTCAATCACATAAGGGATAAGCATTTGGTTGCGTTCCATAAAAAATTAAGAATTAAAAGGTTTTGCAATTTTGCGGAGAAAATCTGTCTATTCTGTTTCTACGATAGCATGGGAAATGAGCAAATCAAGGGTGTGTTCGATAAGGATCTGTTGCCGTAATGAATCGACTTCTCCTTGGGTTTCGAGTTGTTGGGTAAATTCTTTAATAGGTTTACCGGCCTGTTCAGCATAGCTCCGAATCCGTTCTTGTAACTCTTCATTTTTTACCTCCACTTTTTCTTTTTCAGCAATGCGATTTAAGATAAATGAAACGCGTACTTTGTCCTTAGCGCTTTGATGGGCAGAATCTAAAATTTCTTTGCCTTTCTCGCGGAGCTTATCCTCGCCAACACCCCGCATTTGATTTTCTCGCACAATATCTTGCATGGTCTGGCGTGTTTCGTTATTTACCATGCTTTCTGGCAAATCAAACACAGTTCCTTTTAACAGTTGGTCTATCATTTGATTGCGCGCTTCATTCTCGACCTGATGTTCTCGGTCGTGATACAGCCTTTCTTCAATTTTCTTCTTTAAGTCAGCCATATTCGCTGCGTGATATTTGGTTGCAAAGGCATCATCGAGGGGCGGCATTTTCTTTTCTTTCATCCCAAGAATATCCACAAAGTAGGTTGCTTTTTTATTTGAAAGTTCTTTGATTTGAAAATCTTTTGGAAAAGTTATCAACACTTGTTTCTTTTCGCCGACATTGGCACCGAGAAGCGGCTCGCAAAAACCTGGTAAAAAAGAGTCCTTAGCAACCAGGAGCCAGAAATGTTTGTTTTCCGAAAGCGGTTTAGCCGATGGATGTATTTCAGCGATCGGTTTCCCTTCGCAAACTCCGGAATAAGAAATGACTGCAAAATCGCCTAAGGCAAGACCTCGATTTTTAATATCCGCAAATGTCGCTTGTTGTTCTGCAAGTATTTTAATGGCATTTTCAATGTCTTCTTCCTTAACCGAGACTTTCGATTTTTTGATCTTAAGCCCTTTATATTCCGGCAATTGAAATTCGGGCTCGATATCTATGGTAGCCGAAAAATGGAGAGGCTCGCTTTTCGAAAATTTCACTTCCTCAATGGCAGGCATGCTTACTAAGCGCAATTTTTCCTTAGCAACTGCTTCTCGAAATGATTGTGGAATGAGCTTGCGTTGAACCTCGGCGCTAATTTCTTTTTGAAATCTTTGTTCTAAAATAGAAGCTGGGGCATGACCAGCCCGGAATCCGGGGATTGCCGCATACTTTTGAAATTCAACAAGCGCATCTTTCCATTGCCGTGCCACTTCATCGGCAGGCACTTCGATGCTCAATTTTTTGCGACAGGCAGCTATACTTTCGACTGCTACATTCAAGAGAAACTCCTTTGGAGGGTTATAAAAGATAATCACAGTAGGCGAACACCTAAGAAGCGTCAAGCTTGCCGATTGATTTCATTCGAAGAAAAAATGAAGTCATCCTTACGAAAGACTTTTGTTTTCAACTATCTTCTGCTTGGATAAAGACAATGAGTGATAAGCTCCTATTCTTAAATCGTCGATTTGTACCGGAAGATCAGGCTGCATTTTCGGTATTTGATCGTGGACTCCTTTATGGCGATGGGCTTTTCGAAACAGTACGCATCTATGGCAGTAAATTTTTCCGTTTGCGTGCACATCTTAAGCGCATGTTTGATGGTCTGCGAGTGCTTGGCATTAAAATACCTTATAGCTGCGCAGAAATGGAAATTTTTACACGCGAACTTGCAATGACCAATCGGGTGAATGAAGGATTTGCCAGGATTGTGGTCAGTCGTGGAGAAGGATTCTTGGGTTTTTCTCCGCGCGGAACAGGGGCGCCCCATGTAGCAATTTGTGCACGAGAACGGCTGGTAGCCATGCGGCGCAAAGAAGTATGGAAGTTAATGGTATGCAAGCAGCCCATTAGCCCAATTCCTCTTAAATCGCTTAGCTTTTTGCCGCACGTTTTAGCAAGAAAAGAAGCTGAAGAAGCTGGGTTCGATGAAACGATTATGCTAGATGCTAAAGGAACAGTCATCGAAACAACTGGCAGCAACATTTTCTTATTGAAAAATGACCGAATTATTACACCATCGCTTTCCACAGGATGCCTACCAGGTATTACCCGTGCCGAGTTGATTAAAGTTGCTCGCAAGAAAGGTTTTCGCGTTATTGAAAAAGTATTTGGTGTGGAGGAATGTCGGAAAGCAGACGGGATTTTTCTCACAAATAGCCTTCTAGAAGTAGTCCCATGCCAACTGGGTCGTTCTATCGATCCCGACATCCTAGCACAGATTGATGATCTCGAAGCAACTTTCGCTTATCATCGCGCCACGGCTTCCAGATAAGACGAAGCCTTCCAAAGATAACAAAAGGATTGTGCAAATTTGTGCGGCTGTTGTTCGATCGTATCATTGATTTTTGAAATTTTCCACCACTGTAATTTCGAAATTTCATTTTTTGGAAAATAAAAGGGGCCTTCAGATTCACCTTCGTAAAGCCACACAAACTCCCAGCCCAATTCCTTGCAGGCCTCAAATTTTCGGATGCGTTTGAGTGGAAGTTCTGCGCCGAGTTCTTCGGCTACTTCGCGACCGGCTGCCGCATCGTATTCCTCGCCCACTTGAAGATGGCCGCTGGCTGAAGAATCCCATTTATTGGGTGCAACATCTTTTTGGGAAGACCTCTTTTGTAAAAGCAATTCTCCCTGTTTATTCCAAATAAAAATATGTACTGCCCGATGGCGAAGATCTTTTCGATGAACCTCGCTACGCTGCTCTTGAGAGATCACTTTATCATGATAATCGACAACATCAAAAACCTCCGCTTCGGAAACGGGAAGGTTTTTCATGGCTTCAGCGAAATGAACCCATTGATCCACGCTTAGTTCTTCTGGACGATGTTTTGGATTAATGAATTCGGGTAAATCTTTTTTAAAAATGGCTCCCAAAGTTTTTCGCCTTTTTTGGAAAGCTTTTTTAGTAATTTCGCGAAAGACCCATTCGTTGCTCGGTTTTACAAACGGCGAAGTTGGCCGTCGCCTCATTTCGACAACCGCAGAAGTTACTTCCGGTTTTGGCCAAAAGACAGAGGCAGGAACCTTCCGAATGATTTTGATTTCGTAAAATGGTTGAGTTAACAAAGTCAATAATCCGAAATCATGCGTACATGGCCGCGCTTTAAGTCGTTCGGCAACTTCGAGCTGGATTGTAAAAAACATCCGCTTAGGTAGCAAATCCGCTTCGCATAATCGAACAATAATGGGTGATGCAATTGAATAAGGGAGGTTGCCTAAAACAACGAAATCCGAAATCCGAAATCCGAAATCCGAAATTTTATGAAGAGCATCTCCCTCAACAATTTGAACCTCTGAAAAATGTGATTGCAGGTAACTTATAAACCGTGAATCTTTCTCAATAAGGATAAGGTGATCCGTTTTTTTAACAATCCATTTAGTAAGCGCTCCTAATCCTGGGCCAATTTCTAAAACAGATTCATCGCGTTTAATCTCTGCCAGCTCCACAATTCGGCGGGCTACATTTTGATCGTACAAGAAATTCTGCCCCAGACGGCGGCTAGGTCGAACTCCGAGTTTTTCCAGGCAAAGGCGGATTTCAGTAAGGGTCATCCCACAGCAGGGGTCGAGAGCGGTTTTTTTAGAATTTTCGAGTTTCGCCCATTTTGTTCGTATTTGGTGCGTCGCTCTTTTGGCAGATCGTCCACTCCGCCTTCGATAAAACCGCCTTTTTGTTGAAAATAATTGAATGCTTGCGTGGAAAGACAAAATATTTCTTGGCAATCTTTTTCTCGCGCTTGGAGTTCTACGTAGTTCATCAACTTACAGCCAATGCCTTCGTTTTCATGATGCGGACTTACATGGAGACACGCTAATTCCGCCTTTTTCTCGTCAGGAAAAAAATGCAACGCTACACAAGCAATTGGGTTACGATCGACCTCGAATACAAAATAATCTCCTAATTGTTTTTCAACATCTACGCGTGTGCGTTTAACTAACTCTGCGTTTTCAATGGGTTGTTCGATTAATTTTAAAATCGTGCGCACATCTTTTTTCATAGCCTTTCGGATGGCCTGGTACTCATTCGCGTGGATAAGAGTGCCGATGCCTTCTTTTGAAAAAACTTCCGCCAGAAGACCTTCTTCCACACGACCGTTAATGATATGAACACGATGCACGCCATTTTTTGCGGCTTTAAGACCGTGTTCGAGCTTAGAAATTGTCTGCGGGACAATTTCTTGGCGATATTTCTTAAGAATTTCTTCGGCTTCTGTAATCGAAAGTTGATGAATTAATACCCCTGATTTTTGGATCCCATCGTTCGGTGTAATATAAATAAGCTTGGTGCTTTTTAAGGCAAGCGCCACTTCTAAAGCCACTGAATCAGAATTCAGGCGATAAGTTTTACCATCGCCATCAAATCCTAGTGGTGGAATCACCGGCACGATGCCACGATCCAAAAGGGTGGTAAGCAATTCGGTATCCACTCGTTCAACACGTCCTGTAAACTGATAATCGGTGCCATTTAAAATACCGGCAGGATGCGCAATAATAGAGTTCGAGCTCGCTGCACGCAGATCATTTGCGGAGAGCCCTTCGATTATTTCGTGGGTAAGACGATTAGCAGCG
>CAZNSF010000091.1:0-5744 GCA_964575565.1 uncultured Verrucomicrobiota bacterium
GCAGAGGCGCTTATGTGATTCACCAAAATAATCAAGGGACCATCGTAAACAAGAAAAGGATCATCATCGCCTAAAACCTTTACTTCTCCATTTGAATCTTTCACCTGCACAACAGGTCCTCTCTTAATGAAAAGCCCTGTTAAAGTAGTTACTTCGGGTAGAGAACCTCCGCCGTTGTTTCGTAAATCCAACACAAGGCCTTCTATTTTTTCTGTTTTTAGTTTTTCGACAAGACGAGCTACGTCGCGGGTAACACTTTTTGCCGCTGCTTTTTCTTGAGGATTTGCGCTAGGAGCAGGTTGATCGCCATAAAAAGAGGGGATTTCGATATAACCCAAGCGTTTGATTTTATCGTGAGGATCTTTGTATTCAATTATTTTAGCTTTTGCCTCGGTTTCTGTGAGTTTAATTTCATCGCGTTTAAGTTTAATTTCAACTCGTGTCGAGGGGTCTGCATCTGCTGGAATAATAAGGAGTCGAACTTCGGTATTTTTCTTTCCACGGATTAATTCAACCGTTTTGCTTAGCTTCATATCAACTACTTCAGACATGGGGCCGTCGTTCCCTTGCGCAACAGCAGCAATGCGGTCATTAACCTTTAGCCGCTTATCTAGATCTGCTGGCCCACGCGGCACAATGGCTACTACCCTCGGGCACCCATCTTCTGCAGCATTAAGGATCACACCAATTCCAACAAGCGAAAGTCTCATGGAAGTTTTAAAACTATTAAATTCTGTTGGCGACCAGTATTCGGAGTGTGGATCGTAGGTTTGGGCCAGTGCCGTTAAATAAATTTGAAGAATAGATTCTGCATCTTCTTCATGGACTAAGTGCAACGAACGATCGTATCTTTTAGAAATGGCCTCTACGATTTCGGATGGTTTCTTTTTGTTTAAATGTTCTTGGAGATATTCGTATTTAATTCGTTGATGCCAAAGTTGACGAACTTCTTCTTCATTACTGGGCCAGGGTGACTCTTGGCGATCAATTAAAATTTGATCATCTTCATTAAAAGAAAACGTTCCTTTGAGTAATTCCTTAACAAGGGCTACTCGCTGCTCAACACGTTGAACGTAGCGGGCAAAAATATCGAACCCAGGTTGAACATTGCCACGAAGCGTTTCATCATCCAAAATGGTTTCGTATTTTTGAAATTCCTGAATATCGGATTGAAGGAACATCAGGTGATTATAATCCAGTGCATCAAGATATCTTTTAAGAAATTGGCGTGAGATCGAATCATCCAAGGGTTGACGCTTATAATGCTTCTGCGAAAGGATTTTACCTACATAAGATGTGACTCGCCCATTTTCTGCCGTAGGTTCGGTGGTACTGCATAAGATAGGGAGGGCAATTCCAACCCACACAAAAAGGGCAAAAAGACGAAGGGCTCTTTTTAGACAAATACTCACCCCTAATGGAATAGCATCAAATAAAGGAAATTGCAACTAGCGCTATAACCATTTGACTTGGAGAACGCCTGGATAGGCAACAAATTTTTGAACAACTTTCTGGGAGAGTTCAAAAAGATCAGCTTTTTTAAATTTCAATTCACAATGAATAATCCTTTGCTTTTTAGGCAAATTGTAATCGAGATCTATTTTTTTAACCTTCAGTCCCATTCCTTCGAGTTCTTGATATATTTTTTCATCGGAAACTCCATCCATTTGTAATGTAATTTCAACTGCAGCGTACCAATCTTTTTGGATTTCTGTTTCGAGGTAAGGAAGAATAAAAAGCGCAATAAGGGCGATTCCTACGCCTAATAGTCCTAAAACAATATAGCCGCTGCCAAATGCTAATCCCAAGATGGTTACAAACCATAAGACTGCTGCAGTAGTTACCCCGCGAATAACATTATCGTGCCGAACTACCACAGCTCCACCTAGAAAACCCATCCCTGTAAGAATCCCTGCTGCAAGCCGAGCAGGATCTGGTCTCCATGCCGCATTACTCGCAATGTTGTTTATCACTAGATACTCCGAAAGGATCATAGCGAGCGCTGCCGAAACACATGTGAGCATGGTGGTTCGTAAACCGGCCGCCCTGCCATGGCGCTCCCGCTCAAAACCGATGATAAAGCCGGCAACAAAAGCTAGTCCAAGCCGTAATAAAATATCTGTCATCTTAGAAGGACTCTTGCAGAACAGATTTATAAAACCAAGACTGAATTTCAGGCTTTTCGATGCGATAAATAGGCTTTAGAATAACCGCCTGAATGAAGCTCTATACTTTAGACTTTGAAAAACCCATCGTAGAACTCGAAAAGCAATTGGAAGAATTACGTCGGAAAGCTGCTGCGCAAAAAATTGATTTACGAGCCGAAATCAATGGAATGGAAAAGAAAATTGAAGAGACCAAGCGCCATGTCTACTCGAACCTAACGGCTTGGCAGCGAGTGCAAATTTCGCGTCATCCCAAGAGACCTTATTTTTTAGATTATGTTGCCCATATTTTTGAAGGTTTTACAGAATTGCACGGAGATCGAAGGTTTGGGGATGATAATGCCATGATGGGAGGTTTTGCCTTTTTTAAAAATAATGGCAAATCACGTAAGGTGATGCTTATTGGTCATCAGAAAGGACGGGATACCAAAGAAAATTTGATACGCAATTTTGGCATGGCCCATCCGGAAGGATACCGCAAGGCACTACGCTTAATGCAATTAGCCGATAAATTTGGCGTTCCTATTATTACGTTTATTGATACACCCGGCGCTTATCCGGGGATTCAGGCTGAACAGCGCCATATTGCCGAAGCCATTGCAGTGAACTTGAGGGAAATGTCGCTTTTTGGTGTTCCCATTATTGCTATAGTGATTGGAGAGGGTGGCAGTGGTGGAGCGCTTGGAATTGGTGTGGCGGATAAAGTGCTGATTCTCGAAAATGCATATTATTCGGTGATTTCTCCGGAAGGATGCGCGGCGATTTTATGGAAAGACCGTGCCCACGCTCCCAAGGCAGCAGAAGCCCTTAAAATGTGCTCTCGCGATCTGCTTTCGTATAAATTAGTTGATGATATTGTGACGGAACCATTAAGCGGCGCCCATCATGACCATGCCCTTACGGCACAGAATTTAAAAATTGCTATTACAAAATATCTCGTATCGCTCGAAAAACTTTCGAAAAACGATCTACTGGAGCACCGTTATTCTCGCTACCGCAAAATCGGTATGTTTGATCATACATAACCATTTTTTTATTTCTTACAAGACACAGAGTTTTAGAGAAAGAGAAGAAACCCCGTCAATTTTTATTCAGGCTTCTGTAAGAAACTCTTTGTTGATACGCTTATTACGGCTCGGTAAGAACGGCATCTAGTTCCACTTCATGAGAGTTTCCAACGCGAACTTTCCCAAGAATATGGACAGGTGATGCTTTCGCCTTTCCATCATTGGCCTTAAGTTCATCGCCACCGAGAGCGTTCCCGCCGAGTCCAGCACCAAGTCTATCACCGCCGGTGCCAATAAGGTTGCTGTTTGTGATTATAGGACCTGCTTTTTGTTCAACCACAAAGTTGCCTTGAAATTCTATTTCTTGATTGAGAGTAAGATTTTTGCCTCTTACTCGGAATAAAAATCCTTGATTAAGGAGCGTTTTCTGCCCAGGTTCCGAAATGATAATTGTATTTGGTGAAGGTAGTTTTTTGGAGGAGGTAGCGGGGTCTAAATTCAAAGATTTTTTAGTTTGTGGAGCTGTTGTTTTTTCTTTGATGCCTAGAATAGGAATTTCTCGATCAGAAGCATTTTTCTCTTCTTTCGCTCTAGATCCTTCTTCTTCTGACCGAAATTTTGAGGCTTCTAATTTCTCTATGTCTTTCTTTTCGATGCTCCCCATATAAATAGATCCATCAGCATCAGTAATTCGCACTTCATCGCCCATGAGCTCGATATGGAATATGGTAAGGATATTTGTAGTAGGAAGTAATGCGCTCGCATCATTTGTCCTCTCTTGATTTAAATCTTTTCGAGGTAAATCAACTTTTGTAAATTTTAAACGAAGTGGAACGGATTCTTGTTTGGATGCAAAACTTCCTGCAGTTGCTGTTATGTTAGGTTGTATTTGAGGCGAATCAATTTTTTGAGCGCCTGCTACCTTTTGTGCTTTGTTTTTTTCAGAAATGGTAATTGGAGCTGGTGGCATACCCTTGCCATTCTTGATACGATCAAGAGTGGGCAATTTTTCATTAAGCACGATCGTTTTTTCATCGGTAGAACTATCTCCCGAAATACCTCGTGCATTTTGTTCTATTTTGTTATCTACAAGATGGTTTTCAATGGATTCTGTTTGGATATAACCCTCTTTTGCCGTCGCTTCTACGGCTGTAATGTTTTCTTTTGGCGTAGCTTGTGCAACCGATCTATCAAGTTCAGAAGTGGGCAGGGGTGCTTGAGGGCTTCCTTTAGGGCTCTCTTGGACTACGGCCCCACCTGTAATTGCATCCGGCGGAAGGCTTGCTTGAGTTTTTCCTAGTGCAATTCCTGCTGACTTATCTCGTGCTTCAATAAGCCGGTCAATTTTAGAATCAGAGCGATCGCTTGATTTTTTCGAGTGTTCTGCTTGGGTGGCTGACTTTGAATCTTTTTGTTCACCACTTGTTACAACTCTTGCAGACTCATTAAATTTGGATAATGGTTGAAAAATAAAAATCCCAACAACTAACAAAAGAGCGAGTGTAGAACCAGCAAGAGCAAGTCGAGGCCAAAAACTTTGGAAAAGCTTAAATTTTGACCTTGTTCGGGCTGTTTCTGGAAAAGTTCGGGTCACTTCTCCCTGGAGCAATTGGCGTGTGGCAGGGTGTATCTCTAATGGCTCATTGATTTCCTTCCGCCGCTTGGCAGCGTAGGCTTTTAATAACTCATCCATTTTGGGGTTAAGGTCGCTCATACTTAATTAGACGGTAAAGGATGGGTGTTTGCCCGCCTTCGCCAAAAAAAATATTGCCTCTCGTTTTGGCATAACACGGGCTAGCATTGGATAAACCATCCTATCGGGAATGCGAAATGGCGATGGACGGGCCTCGCCGTAGTTCCCTTTTCCTTTTAAAGGGAACGTAGGCGGGCTTTGGCTACGGCGTGGTTTTGCTTTAATTATATTCATACTATAGGAAGTCGCCACCTTGGGCAGTAAAGGCTTCACCCCCAGGAAACATCGTTTTAGCAATTTTTTCTAATTGTTCGAGACATTTACTTAAACGTGAACTCACGGTTTTTAGGTTTAAATCGGTAGTGCTTGCGATTTCCTCGTAGCTAAGATCGCCAAAGTACCTTAGCTCAATCATTTCTCTACAAGGATCACCCAATTTCTCTAATAATTCAGTAACAAAACTTGTTCGTTCTGAAGAGATCAGTTGGGTATCGGGGGAGGGATCGCTGCTCGGAGGATCAAGGGTAAGACCTGTTTCTAAATTTTCAGAATTTAAAGAAATCGTTTCTTGGCCGCCACCGCGTTTAAGGGCATATCGCCGCGCCAGATAATCACGCGCTTTATTAGCCGCGATACGAAAGACCCAAGTCTGAAGACGACTTTTAGCATTGAAAGATTGGATATTTTTAATCACCGATAAAAAAGTCTCTTGGCATATTTCTTCAGCATCTTCTCTAGAAAAGCCGCCGCTCAATTGAAAAACAAACCTGCCTGTAGCGGTATAATGATGATCGAACAGCTCATCCCAAGCTTCCGATTCACCTTTACGACAACGGGCAATTAAGTCTTTTTCTTCGTGCGGTGTCATTTCAAGAACGG
>CAZNSF010000092.1:0-7500 GCA_964575565.1 uncultured Verrucomicrobiota bacterium
CATTTACTTCGCATATGGTCGTGTTATCCAATGAAAATGTGGATACTGATCAGATTATCCCAGCGCGTTTTCTAAAAATCACGGATAAAGAGGGACTTGCTCCTCATCTCTTCAATGATTGGAGGTATGATGCCCAAGGCAAACCGCGATCAGACTTTGTGCTTAATCAGCCTTCAGCCAAGGGCGCTCAAATCTTACTAGCAGGCAATAATTTTGGGGGGGGGAGTTCTCGCGAACACGCCCCGTGGGCATTGTGCAGTTTTGGATTTCGCGCTGTGATTAGCACGCTTTTTGCGGATATTTTCACAAATAACTCTCTTAAAAACCGTCTACTCCCCATTACGGTGGATAAAGAAACCCATCAACATCTTTTCGAATTGGTAGCCAAAGAACCTACAACAAAGCTTAGTGTAGATCTAGCCAGCCAATCTCTTGGTTTACCTGGTGGAAAACGCATTCATTTTCCCATCGATCCCTTTAGTAAACTTTGCCTCCTTAATGGAGTGGATGAGTTGGGTTATCTCTTAAAATATGAAGATGCTATCCGGAAATATGAGGCAACCATAAATTAAGTCCCACAGAGTTTACAGAGGAAACAAACTCTCTGTGTTCTCTGTGAGAGATATTTTTATTTAAAAAATGAATACGGTTCAAATCTACGATACTACTTTGCGCGATGGCACTCAACGCGAAGGAATATCTATTACGTGTAATGATAAACTAAGGATCGCGCAATTGCTCGATACGCTTGGTGTGGCTTACATTGAAGGAGGATGGCCAGGCTCGAATCCGAAGGATGTAGAGTTTTTCCAACGAGTGAACACTCTTCGCTTGAATCATGCGCGGATTACGGCCTTTGGCTCAACATGCCGTGTGGGCGCAAAGCCTGCGAGTGATGAGAATATCCAAGCTTTATTAGAAGCCAAGACGAAGGTGATTACCATCGTGGGCAAATCCTGGATTCTCCATGTTAAAGAAGTATTACGTACTACAGAAAAAGAAAATTTGCGGCTCGTTGGTGATAGCGTGGCTTATCTTAAAGATCATAAGCGGGAAATCATTTATGATGCTGAACATTTTTTTGATGGTTTTCGTGCAGATCCTGAATATGCGCTAGCTACCTTACAAGCAGCCGCTAGTGGAGGAGCCGATATCTTGGTTTTGTGCGATACCAATGGCGGCAGTCTTCCGTGGCAAATCGAAGAGGCTGTTCAAAAGGTTAAGATGCGTTTCTCGAAGATACAACTTGGTATTCACACCCATAATGATAGTGAGCTAGCTGTTGCCAATACTCTTGCAGCGATACGTGCCGGTTGTACCCAGGTGCAAGGAACCATCAATGGTTATGGTGAGCGTTGTGGCAATGCTAACTTGTGTGCCATTATTCCAGATCTAGAGCTCAAAATGAATTTGCGTTGTTTGCCTAAAGATTGTCTCGAAAAATTAACAACCCTTTCGCGCGCAATCGCCGAAATTGCTAATGTAGCGCCAGATGAACACATGGCATTTGTAGGTCGTAATGCCTTTGCGCATAAAGGTGGAATCCATGTAGCAGCCCAGAGAAGGAATTCTACAAGCTATCAACACATTGAACCATCACTAGTGGGCAACGAAACCCACGTGGTTGTTTCCGAACTTGCTGGAAGAGGTAATCTTTTAAGTAAAGCCGAGGAACTTCGGATTAAATTGGATGAACACGACCCACGTGTGGCACGTGTCTTAAAGAAAATTAAGGAGCTAGAAGCACAGGGATTTCACTTCGAAGGTGCTGATGCATCTGTAGAACTCATGCTGCATCGTGCTGCATCGAATTATAAACCGCTTTTTGAACTTATTGATTATGTAACCACCGTTGAACATCGCGAAAAGCGTGGCATCGTTGCCGAAGCCCATGTGAAGCTGCGTGTAAAAGGTGAAATAGTTCATACCGTTGCGGAAGGTAATGGACCTGTTAACGCCTTGGATCAAGCTTTGCGTAAAGCGCTTATTCCCCATTATCCGAAGCTTAACGAATTCCATTTAGCCGATTATAAGGTTCGTATCTTGGATGGAACCATAGGAACAGCGGCGATTACTCGTGTGCTTATCGATACAGCTAGTAGCCATTCACGATGGAGTACTGTTGGTGCCAGCACAAATATTATTGATGCAAGTTGGTTTGCCCTTTCCGACTCGGTAGAGTATGGATTGACTATCGGTAAGTTATAAAGGGACTTTTCACAGAGCACGCTGAGAAACAAGAGCTTTCTCTGTGATCTCTGTGTGATATATTTTTAAAAACATCATGCAGGCAAAAATTATTACACTCCCCGGTGATGGAATCGGACCCGAAGTTACGGCTGAAGCAGTGCGGGTTCTAAAGGCTATTGCTAAAAAATTTGGTCATACCTTTACTTTCGAAGAACATTTAATTGGCGGTTGCGCTATCGACGCCACAGGTAAAGCGTTACCGTCAGAGTCTTTAGCTGCTTGCCAAAAAGCAGATGCAGTTTTACTTGGCGCAGTAGGAGCCCCGAAGTGGGATGATCCGCGTGCTACCACACGACCGGAAGATGGCTTGCTTGCTATTCGTAAAGGATTGGAGCTTTTTGCGAATTTAAGGCCCGTGCGACCCCATCCAGCGCTGGCCTTTGCCTCACCTTTACGCGAAGAAAAATTGCGTGATGTAGATTTTATGGTAGTTCGCGAACTGACCGGCGGTCTTTATTTTGGCAAGCCCAAGGAACGTCGCAACCAAAACGGAAAAGTAAGCGCGGTCGATACAATGGAATACCACGATCATGAGATTCGTAGAATTATAAAATTGGCGTTTGAACTTGCAGAAAAACGAAAGAGAAAGGTAACCAGTGTAGATAAAGCGAATGTGCTTATGACCTCAAGATTATGGCGCGAAATTGCGGGTGAATGTTCTAAAAACTTCCAAGAGGTTCAATTAGATCATTTACTGGTGGATACCGCAGCGATGAAGTTGATTACTTCGCCTTCGCAATTTGATGTGATTGTTACCGAAAATATGTTTGGTGATATTCTCACTGACGAAGCAGCAGTCTTGGTCGGTTCGATGGGACTACTCCCTTCTGCATCCTTAGGAGAAGGCAAGCTTGGACTTTATGAACCCATCCATGGTTCAGCACCGGATATTGCTGGTAAAGGAATTGCTAATCCTATTGGCGCAATTTTGAGTAGCGCTCTTTTATTACGTTATTCACTTAAACTAGAAAAAGAGGCGTTAACTATTGAACAAGCCGTAAATGGGGTATTAACTGACAACGGTCGAACCGCTGATCTTGCGAGGGCAAAAGAGAAAGTTTTATCTACATCCGAAATGACCAATGTGATTATTGCAAGATTATAGTTATTTTATAGCTTTAGAGATAAAAGCAAGGGGTTAACCTATTACATCTAAGATTTCCCAATTAGGATCACACACTCGCCTTTCGGCCGATGGACTTGAAAATGGGCTAAAACTTCAGCCGCTTTACCTCGCCGAAATTCCTCAAACTTTTTAGTAATTTCTCGAGCTACAACCACTTGGTGATCTGGAAAAATCATAGCTATTTGACCTAACGTGCGAACCAAACGATAGGGGGATTCGTAAATAATGAAGGTGCCAGGCAATCCCATTAGTGTACGCAACTTTTTTTCGCAAGCATTTACCTTGGAAGATAAAAATCCAACGAAATGAAATTCATTGGTTGGTAACCCAGAGGCGCTTAAAGCTGCAATTGCCGCACATGGACCAGGGATTACTTCGACCGGCAGGCCCTTTTCCACACAAGCGCGTACAACTCGAAAACCTGGGTCCGATATTCCTGGGCTCCCCGCATCAGAAACCAAAGCGATCTTTTCGCCCTGAACTATTCGCTCAACAATTTCATGACTCCGGCGCACTTCATTAAATGCATGATACGATTGGAGCGGCTTACGAATTTTGTGATGTATCAAAAGATGCGCCGTATGGCGTGTATCCTCCGCAAAAATTGTATCCACTTCAGCGAGCACCCTTAAAGCGCGAAGGGTAATATCTTCCATATTTCCAATCGGTGTAGCTACTAAGAAAAGTTTGCCGCTCATATATCTTTATCTAAGTTGTTCTACAGATTTCGTTTGATTTAAAGCAAAATGCCGACATAAAGGTTAAAAGCTATCCATTTGTATGCCTGAAATACCTGAAGAATCCGAATCTAAAAATCATGGTCCTGTAAAACCGTTCCTCGAACATTTGGAAGATTTACGTTGGGTGCTGGTTAAAATCTTAGCCACGGTTTCGGCCGCATGGATGCTCTGTTTTTACTTTGGACCTTATATTTTGCTATTCCTTCAGCATCCTCTTAAACAAAGCGGCATCGAGGATCCCTCAAAATTTCTATTGGCATTTGGTCCCGTTGAAGCATTTTCTATTTCATTTCAACTTGCGCTTTATGCAGGGTTGGTTCTAGCATCGCCTTTTATCATTTTCTTTATTGGATCCTACATCCTTCCTGCTTTGACAAAAAAGGAGCAACGATATATCCAGCCTGCCTTTTGGCTGGGAACTATCTTTTTCCTTGCTGGTGTTTTCTTTTGTTATTTCTTGATATTGCCTCCTACTTTAAAGATTTCCAGAGATTTTGCCGGATGGCTCCATATTAGCATGTCGTTTTGGACGGTTGAGAGTTATGTTAGCTTTGTTACTAAATTCATGTTGGGAATGGGCGTTGCTTTTGAATTGCCCCTGGTGATTTTGGTCTTAGTACGTTTTGGGGTGCTCAATTATGCCAAGCTTTCACGGGCTAGACCTTATGTGATTGTTTTAAACTTTATCTTAGGGGCGGTACTCACAACTCCTGAAGTGTTTACCCAACTTATTATGGCTATTCCATTAACCCTTATGTACGAAGCTTGTATCTGGATCACCTATTTTAGAGAGCGAAGGAAAAGAAAAATTCCGTAGTCATTACCTTTATCTTGATTTCTTAGACTTGACGTGCAGCCCACGCTGGATTTGTTGAAAAACTCTTTTTTGATGATTGCGCGAAGCTTGGAGAATACACTGATAAATCGCGTGTAATTCCTTAGCAGTAAGAGACCCCTGTTGATGAGTACAAAGTCGCTTTAATAAAGTGTGTTCGCGATAACGATTGTACACACTATTCCGGTGATGAGCTTTAAAATCACCAATTTTTTCGGCTAACCGTAATCGCCGGTTGAGAAGCTTCACCAATCGATCATCCAACTGATCAATCTGCTTTCGCAACTGCAGCAGGTTTTTCATCAGTCGATTCTTCTGATTTAGGAGGAACAGGTTTTGGTAAGGAAAGATTTGCTTTTCGCAATTCTTCAACTGCAGGCAATTCATTAAGATCATTCAAACCAAAATGCTCTAAGAAAAGTCGGGTAGTGCCATAAAGCATGGGTCTGCCGGCTATCTCCGCGCGACCTGTAAGGGCAACCAGTCCGCGTTCAAGAAGAGTTTGCATGACTCCATCAACCATTACTCCACGCACACTTTCGATATCTGCCCTTGTGATAGGTTGGCGATAAGCAATAATAGCTAAGGTTTCCAAGGCCGCTCGGGATAAACGATTAGAACGATGTTCTTCAAAAAGTTTCCTTAACCACGGTGCAAATTGCGGTTGGGTGATCAATTGAAACGCTCCAGCAACTTCCTGAATTTGAAAACTGCAGCCTGCTTGGGTGTAGCCCACTTTTAATTCCTGAACCTCTGCAGCAATCTCCGCTTCTTTCGTGTTACGAAAAGCACGCGCCAATTCGGAACTTTCCGACTCTGCGGGCTCAGCCAAAATGGCCTTGATTTCTTTTAGTGATAATGGCTTTGCTGCCGCAAAAAGAATGGCTTCTACAAGAGATTTTAGTTCCATCATAGTTTAAGTATTTTTACGTTTGGGTTGTAGCAGGAAGAGGCGGAGCGGATTTTTGCTTTAAGCTAACAAGTATGATTTCTCCAAAAGCTTCTTCTTGATCCACGCGCAATTGTTTTAATCGGATGAGTTCAAGAACTGCCAAAAAAGTAACAATAATTTCCCCACGCGAAGCTATTCCTTCGAAAAGTTTAGCAAAGGCAATTCGTTCTTCGCTGGCTATTCGTTCGAGAATAAAATTAATTTTATCGGTGACCGTAAAGTGATCTTCAGTAATTTCGTGCAGATTTTTGGTCTGCTGAATGCGTTCTAATATCTTGTTAAAAGCGCCTAACAAATCAAAAATACCTACACCACCAAGGCTAGAGCCGTCTTCGGCAACCGCTTCGAATACAGGAGGAGTTGGATGGCGCGGATAAACGTTCTCCTGGAAGGATTCCCTTTGTTGTAGATGCTCGGCCGCTTCCTTAAATTTTTTGTACTCTACTAACTGTCGAATGAGATCCCAACGTGGGTCCAATTCATCAAGATTGTGCTCTGGGTCCGAAACCTGTTGGTCCTCTGGAAGCAACATCTTGCTTTTAATGTACATGAGTGTGGCGCCCATCACCACAAACTCACCCGCTACATCGGGAATAACAATCTTCATTAAATCCAAGTATTGCATGTATTGCGTAGTGATTTGGGCAATTGGAATATTGTAAATATCCATTTCCTCTTTCTTGATCAAATAAAGAAGGAGATCCAGAGGCCCTTCGAATACTTTTAATTGAACTTTGTAATCCGCCATAAAAAATATCTAAATGGATATTTAAATTAGTATCTCGGTAATCCTACTGCTTCTCGAGCTCTCGCGAGGGTAGTTTGGGCAACGGGACGTGCCTTTTCGGCCCCTTCTTTTAGAACATTTTCCACAATCGATGCATCGGCCTCGAGTTCAGCGCGTTTTTTTCGCGCTTCGACAAAATAATTCCAATAACCTTCGAAAAGCGCTTTTTTAAGATCACCCCAACCGGTCCCCCCAGTGCTAAGTTTACTAAACATTTCTTTTGTTTCTTTAGGCGAAGCCACCAGTTGGTACAATTGCCACGCAATATTTTCTTCGATCTTTGTTTTAGGCGCTTCGAGCGATTGACTGTCCGTTTTAATACCCATGATAGTTTTACGCAGCGTTTTTTCATCGCCAAAAATTTCGATGGTATTCCCGTAACTTTTAGACATCTTTTGGCCATCAACCCCAGGCACTGCAGCGACTGCTTCGCGGATCTCCGGCTCTGGAATTCGAAACACCTCTCCAAACCGAGTATTAAATTTTATCGCAATATCGCGGGTAACCTCAACGTGTTGTTTTTGGTCGCCCCCTACTGGCACGATATCCGATTGATAAATTAAAATATCCGCTGCCATAAGAACTGGATACGAAAAAAGCCCGTGGGAAGGGGAAAGCCCTTTAGCAATTTTATCTTTATATGAATGGCATTTTTCTAATAAACTCACCGGTGTAACCACTGAAAGCAACCATGTAAGCTCTGTAACCTCTGGCACATCCGATTGACGAAAAAGAACAGCTCGTTTGGGATCAAGACCGCATGCTAGAAAATCGAGTACCACATCGCGTGTATAACGCCCCAAAGCTCCG
>CAZNSF010000093.1:0-4899 GCA_964575565.1 uncultured Verrucomicrobiota bacterium
GATTATGGTCGAAAACTCAGAGCTTTTCAAACCCTTGGTCGCTTAAAACTTAATTCCTAATGAAAAATTCGGGTTCAAATCCTGTCTCGGGCACCATTCGATTCGGTAATCCGTAGGATTATAATAACTTAAATTTGCAAATTATTTCTTCTGAAGAATGCTATCTACTGCAGCTTGAACTTCCTCGAGCGTAATAGAAAGCATACAAGCACGTGTGCGATTCCAGTCACAGAGTGGTTGGCGATCACGGGAGCAGGGGCAATCATACACTAAAACAGTATGGGATGTCCCCCATGGCCGCCAATTTTGAAAACCTGTTGGCCCAAATAGAGCAATAGTAGGTACATTTTGTGAGGCAGCGATATGCATGGGCGCAGAATCTACTCCAATGAAAAGACACGCCTTTTGTACTAGAGCAGCCCATTGGATAAGCTCAAGTTTTCCCAATAAAGCTTTTGGTGCAGTGGAGCAAAGCCCTAAAATAGTTTGAGCGCGTTCTAATTCTTGCTCATTTGAGCTGCATGTTACAACAACAGGAATTTGGTGTTGTTTTTGAAGCCAATCGATAAGTTTTGCGAATCGTTCGTTTTCCCAACATTTAAATAACCAACGTGATGTTGGATGAGCTACTGCAAATGGTTTTTCAGCGTTTAAGCCTAATTGTGATAAGGTTGTTTGTATTATTGAAAGATCATTTTCCGATGGATGAAGTTCCATTCGTGGCGAAGAGTTGGTAATGCCGAAATATTCTAATACGCCAAGATTTTTTTTGACCTCATGTAAATCCGGGTCCGAAGGGTAGGGGACAAGATAATTATAGAGAAACTTTTTCCCAAGAAACCCTTTTCTTTGTGGATCATAAGCCAAGCGATAGCGAGCACCGCTCAAGTAAGAAAACCAAGCTGCTCGATCACCCGAAGTTAAGTCAACTACCATATCGAAATGGCGCTGTCTTAAAGCTTTTAAAAAAGCAATTTCACCTTGGACCCGAGCAAGGGAACAAGTGCTTAAAGTAGATCTTGGGAAGATTAAAATTTCTTTTAGAAGAGGATGATTTTTTAAGACGGACTCGCATTCTTCGTTTACCAGCATTGAGATTTGAACATCTGGAAATGCTGTGTGTAATGAGCGTATACAGGGTGTAGCTAAAAGCACATCACCGATATGCTTGAGTTTTATGAGTAAAATTTGTTTAATACCCCTAAAGGATTGGTAGTGTGGTATAGAGCTCATAAATTTAAGTAAAAGCAGCAAGAATTATGGCATATCCTTATCGAAAACTCAAAATTGTTCATACAGAAGCTTCCCTAGGCTGGGGTGGGCAAGAAATTCGAGTGATTGTTGAATTGCGAGAGATGGCCAAGCGAGGTCATCGCACCATGATTATTGCGCCACCGGATAGTGATATTTTTCGTCGAGGATTGGATTATCAGATCGAAACGTTGCCGCTTTCAATGCGCCGCCGTGATTTTTTCCAAAATTTAAAATGGCTAAGCGATTTTTTCCGTTCGGAGAATATTGATGTGGTCAATTCCCATAGTTCGCGTGATAGTTGGCTTTCCGGTTTTGCTGCTAAAAAAGCTGGTGTACCTTTAGTGATCAAAACACGCCATATTTCTGCGCGAGTTTCGCGTGGGTGGCTTACACGATTAGTTTATCAGCAGCTACATGATTATATCATCACCACCAGTAATGGAATTGCTGAAGATATGGTGCGATTTAATGGATTTGATCCAGATCGAATATCTGCAGTTCCAACAGGTGTAGATTTAAGTCGGTTTGGCACTCTTGCTCCAGAATTTGATTTACGAAGGGAGTTAGGTTTACTTCCACAAGCTCGCCTCATTGGTATGGTTTCTGTCCTTCGAAGTTGGAAAGGTCATCCAGACTTTCTACGGGCTGCATGTGAGGTAAAGAAAAAATGGCCAGAAGCTTACTTTATCATTGTGGGGGATGGACCACGAAGAACACAAATCGAAGAAGAAATCTTAGAAACAGAAATGGAAGGGTTTATTTTTTTAATCGGGCACCGTGATGATATTCCGCAAATTTTACATAATTTAGATGTCTTTGTGCTTCCGTCTTATGCGAACGAAGGTGTGCCGCAGGCCCTTTTGCAAGCGCTTGCCATGGAGCGGCCAGTAGTTGCTACTGCCGTCGGAGGAATACCGGAAGTGATTGTTTCTGGTGTGCATGGAATCTTATGTGAACCACAAAATCCAGAAGAATTAGCCTCTAAAATTTTACAGCTCCTTGAAAATCAAACACAAGCACAAGAAATGGGGCGCGCTGGACGTCAACGTGTTTTGGAACGTTTTTCGCTGGAAAACATGGTAGACCGTTTAGAAGAAATTTATTACCGGATGTTAAATGGAAAAGGTGTTTTTATGGAATCAGTAGTGGGCGAAGGGGAAAAACTGGTTTTGCATAATGGCAGTTTAATTCACCATGCTTTAGTTAAACCTTCTGTGTAAAAAAAGGCTAAAGATTTGAAAATCTGGCTTTTACGAAGGCGTTATAGTTCAACAGGCGGCGCCGAGCGCTTTACACAAAGACTTGCTGAAATTCTTAGCCAAAAAGGGCACGAAGTATGGATTGCCGCTGAAGAATGGCTAAATTCTTTGAATGGCACTTATCAAATTGAGAAAATTCAAAGCAATAACCACGCAGCCTATTCCAAGGAATGTTTGCGACGTATCGTAAGCCGTAAGGATGGTCTTATATTTAGTCTCGAACGGACAACTTCCCAGCATATCTTCCGGGCAGGGGATGGGGTGCATGCCTCTTGGCTTGAAAGACGCGGCCGATATCAATCTTTTCTGCCAAGGCTATGGAATAAGTTAAGCCATAAGCACCGGGCAATTCTTGAACTAGAAAAACAAGTATTTACTCCGGAAGCAACCAGACAGGTGGTTGCCAATTCTAATATGGTTAAACGAGAAATCCTCAAACATTTTTCTTTTCCAGAAGAACGTATTCATGTGATCCATCCTGGTGTTAATTTAAATATATTTAAGCCTTGTGATGATAAGAATCGAAAAAATGAGTTACGCTGCCGTTACAATGTCCCTAAGGATGAAGTTGTTTGGTGTTTTGTAGGATCAGGGTTTGAGCGCAAGGGCTTAAGCTGGGCAATCCAGATTGCGGCTTTGCAGCAGAAACAAAAAGTTTGGTTGCTGGTTTTAGGTAAGGGCAAATGCGCTCGGTACGAGCATCTTGCTGAAAAATTGGGGTTTAGATCGCGATTGAGTTTTCTTCCAGAAGGAACAAATCCGTTAGATGTTTATCATGTTTCAGATGCTTTTATTTTGCCTACCATTTACGATCCGTGTTCTAATGCTACTTTGGAGGCAGCAGCTTGTGGACTTCCTGTGATTACAACTTCAGGGAATGGCGCTGCAGAATGGGCAAAAGGTCTTGTGATAAATGACCCATCCAAGACTATAGAGGATGCAGAGGTATGTGCTACTTATGCAAAACCACTATTAAAACCATCCATAGATTCGGATCTAAAAAACCATCTAGATGAAGAACATTGTTGGAATGCAATACTTCAGTTAATAGATCATGCCTATTTAAACCATAGATGAGTGCGTGATTTTACAGATAAGGCTTCCAGCGAAAGCATAGGATAGACTTACAGCTCATAGCGACAAATTTTTGACTTTCCACAGTTCAAAACGCTCGTTTTCAAAACCTTTTAAAGCAGTCCGCATTGGCTCAAGAATCAGTGAGCGTTCTTTTTCGCGATGGAACCAGGTTAAGCATTCAGGATCGTTTTTTACGGTATCTGATATAATAATATCTTTTCCGGAAGAAAGATTTACAAGGCGAGCAGCAATATTGACATTCGACCCAAAGTAGTCGAGGCGTTCATTCGAATTGACTGCAATACATGGACCATGGTGAATACTTGCTCTTAGTGAAACACCATCGTAAGAGGACATGGAGGCGAGTTCTTTTTGTGCTTTGAGAATTGCGCGGATAGCTTCTAGCGGAGAATTGAAAACAGCCATTACCGCATCGCCAATAGTTTTGACAATCGACCCTCCTTCTTCAGAAATCGTTTTTTTCAAAACATCGAAGTGATTCATTACATATCCAAAGGCAGGCGCATCTCCAATTTTTCGATAAAGTTGGGTGGAATTACTAAGGTCCGTAAACATGATCGTAAGACTTCCAACAGAAATTTGCTCTCCGGGGCGCAGGGCTTCATTTGCAAAAAGATCGCGAAAAACCTGGAGTATTGTAACGTCCCTTGCGGTAGCTGCCTGATCTACCCATCCCGTTTTCTCAAAGATAAAAAGTTGTTCTTCCGAAGTTTGATTCTTTAGTAAAAGAGAAGGTCGAAGGTTAAGGCGAAGCTCTTTGGGCGTCCAACTTTCCGCACTTGCAATCCATGTACTGGAGGGCTTTCCATCTAGACAGACACAAAAACCACAGCTTCCTTTTAATTTCAGTGTGCGGAAGCGATAATGCCCTTCTTCAAAAGGAACCTCGAGAAGACGTTCTGAAGAAGGGGGTAATAGTTGTTGTATAACAATATGAGGAGTTACTTGGGGTCCTCCCACGCAATATTCAGAAACTTCAATTTTTCGAACAGCGGGCGCAGGACGAAAAGATACTTCAATATTACGATCAAAGGTTCCTGTAAAATCAATCTGGCAGACATCGCAATGAACTTGAGATTTTAATTCGTTCAAATTTCCTTGGGTCTGCTTAGCTCCACGACAAAGCGGACAAAGAATATCCCATCGAAAATCAAGTAATCCCACACGTGTTGCTTGGAGACAGAGAATGAGAGTTTCTTTGCGTGATATATTCCATTCATCTGCAAGTTGATAAGGACGAATCTTGGCAAGGGAAAGATCATCTGCAGTCCGAATAAAATCAATGAGA
>CAZNSF010000094.1:0-4309 GCA_964575565.1 uncultured Verrucomicrobiota bacterium
GGCAGAAAATGCACAATCGGTACTTCTTCTTCCTTTTCCTCCGGCAATAACCGTATGGTGCTATCAAGTGTTACATTAAAGGCGAGAGTGGATGACTCCGTTGTTTCTTCATTTTGAGCTTCTCCACCTTTTTCAGTTTCGGAATTTATTTTCTCCATCATTTCTAGCGGCATTGCACGAAGTTGAAATTCTTTTTCATCCCACTCGACCACCCATTCGCGCCCTTCGCGCCAAGCATAAGAACGCGCTTTTTGCCAAACTAACAATACTTTTTGGGCGCCACGCCGCCCTTGTTCCGCTCGCCACCTTCCGCCTAATGACATCGTTACAGCTGTTAAAATAAGTAGTATAATGCCAACCGCCAGTATAATTTCAAGCAGCGTGAAAGCACCTTTGCCTTTTGCCTTCCGGTTATTACCAAAACAATCCCCAATCACTCTTCTAGTTTTTATCCACACAACAAAATATTGTCCTGTGATTCCTTGATCACTTTATTCCCAATTTTTAATATCATCATCATCGCCCGCTAATTTATTTTTGCCCATAGAACTTAAATCGTAACTATCAGGGTTATGAGCCCCTGGGTATACATAAATATATTCATTACCCCATGGATCTTTGGGAACTTTTTTCATCAAATATTTACGCCATCTTTCCGAAGGTAAAGGATCCGAAGTAGGTTTCTCCACAAGAGCTTTCAACCCCTGTGCGGTTGTAGGGTAACAAGCATTATCCAATTGATATTCATCAAGAGCCGGTCCAAGAGTCCCTTCAACCATCGCATGCGCTGTATCATCATTCGCCCGCACATTGGCGCTTCCTACATTCTTAATAATAAGTGTTAGAACTAACCCAATGATCGTCAATACCGCCAACATTTCCAATAGCGTAAAAGCAGAGCGAGCTTTTTGTCGAAAGACAGACGTGAATAATTCATTCTTTTTCATATTTTTTACTATAGCATATTTTTAACCGGTTCGATACCTATCCACTCGGACGGAGTTGAGGCCCCTCGAATTTTAACTCCGGCTGTTTCTCATTTTCAGGTTTTTCGGGCAGACTTTCCATATCTACAGGTAATGCAGGGAGGCTCTCCGGCGAATCCTCTTTCTTGCTCGGCTGATCAAGCCCATCTAGCTGCTGACTAATGGTAGGTATACCCAAAAATTTCTCTGGCAATCCTTGTTTTTTAAATGATTGTATCGCATTCCGACGATTTTTGGCTTCAATGGCCGCATCCTTCGCCGTCCAAAGAACCGTTGGCTTTAATAAAACCATCAGTTCTGTACGAATTTTTTCCTTTTTGGTAGAACTAAAGAGATAACCGATAAGAGGAATATCACTTAAAAGAGGCACTCCACTTTTGGTAACTGTTTCATCATTACTAATAAGCCCACCTAGAACGATAATAGATCTATCTTGTACCGAAACGGTTGATTTTGCTGTTCGACTAGCAACAATGGGAATAGGGTTGCCATCAATCGTTTGTTCACCATTTATTTTATCGATGATTTGCTCGATATCAAGCACCACCAACCCCTCTGGATTTACGCGTGGTTTTACAGTCAACTTAAGGCCGACCTTCTTTTGTTGAACTTGGGATGATAAAGATACAGAATTCGTAGCTGAGGCTACAGAACTTGTCTGGGTGGCGGTAATAAAGGATCTCTCTTCTCCCACAAAAATACTTGCTTCCTTGTTATGGCTTGTTTGGATGATAGGTTGTTGAAGAACTCGCACATTGCTATTTTTTGAAAAGGCTTGTAGAAGAACATCGATTTTGGCGTTTTTAAGTGAGGCAAAGTAATTGAGACCATCCGTAACCGTGCCAGGGATCGCAGCTGGCGAAGAAATGCTAGCTGCGTTCACAGGGTTGGCTGTCAGGGTATTCACTAAACCTGCATTCGAAAATTGACCGTCAGCAGCATGAATGAGCATTTCGAGACCTAAGCTATCTGACCGATTCAAAGTAACTTCTACTACAATCCCCTCTAAAAGAACTTGCGCCAGCATAATATCTACATCCTTTATAAAATCTTCTACCCACTTAATATCATCATCAGTCCCCATCACAATCAGTGAATTTGTTCTTTGATCCGCAAAAATAGCCAAGTTTTCGTGGTCTTTGCTTCCTGATTTATCCGATCTACCAGCAGCACCCGATGGCGGCGATGGGATCCCCGGTGCAGCGGGTCTACCAACTGGATTCTTTGGCTTATTGGATGATGCAGCGCTACCCAAAATTTCGTTTAACAATTCGGCCATCCCCGTTTCGCCATCTTCAGTGGTGGCTCTTGCATACTTTAAGGGGATTGATTTTAGTTTTACTGGCGCTGCGGTATTTGCATCCAGTTTTTTGATGATCGTATCGAAAAAATTAAAATTTTCTGCTCGAGTAATAATAATCACCTGATTGGTCCGTTCATCCGCAGTAATAACGGGACTGCCTATCACAATGGACCCCTCACTGAAGCTTAATTCACTGCTACTAGTAGTAGGCATGGGCATGGGTGGCATGATAGGCTGCCCTTCCGGAGAAACTGCTGGAGGAGGAGGGATAGGAATCGTCAGTTGCTTATTGGGTTGAGGTCCCTTCAACGAAAAGACTAAGATATCCTGAATACTTTTTACAATATCCGTAGCCTTGCCGTTTGTAATTGGGTAAAATCTCGTTTCGACTTTTGCTGGCGGCCGATCTAGGTGTTCGATTAATTTACTCATCTCAATAATATTGGCAGCGCTATCAATGACTAAAACACTGTTACTTCTTGGGAAAGGAGTAATGGCCCCTGGAGTAGCGCTTGTACGAGAAAGTAGCTTCATCTGCGCAGCCACCTCAGCCGAATCTAGATAATTTAGCCGGAAAATTTTACTCACGATATGGTCGGTAGGCACTAATTTCTCGTCTCCCACTGAAATCTTTACCCCTTCTCTGGTTACCGTGTTAGTTGGAACTACCTTAAAAAATTTATCTCCTTGATATACAATAGAAAACCCTCCCGCAGCTAAAAGGTTTTGGATGGCAATAATGGCATCTTCCTTACTCAACCTCTGGTCTTTATATGATTGTAAACTATAGCCCCCTCCCCCTGCCCCGCGCGCTGCTGGTTGTCCCGGTTGTTGAGGCTGTGCAGGAGCCCCCCCCCCACGAATCGCTATTCGTTGGGTAAATTCAGCGTATCGCTCAATAAGAAAATCAAAAGGGACATTTGTCCAAGATTTTATTTCAACTGTATCATCTTGCGCCGACTCAACAGCCTTTTTTGGAACAACAGGAAGAACAGGAGGCTTGCGTATAGGAATTGTCGGTGGAACAGGAGCTGCAGGAGTTGGAGATGGAGTTGAAGGCGCTGCAGGCACCGCAGGTGCAGCTGGAGTAACCGGAGCGGTAGAAGTATCAGGAACAACAACTTCTTCTTCTTGAGCAATCAAAGATGATACCGTAAAAAAGGTCAAACAAACCAAAAGCAATGCCCGTAACCCTAAGCTTCTTATAGGGTTACAATCGTAAACCGAAATTAGATTTATCATTCTAACCATTTGGTAATGAAGCAACTATAAAAATTCAAGTATCACTCAATCTATAGTATTCATGAAATAAGTCTAGCTCGAATTTCCGATATCCCACCTTGTCATTCCCGCAAAAATTGGAATCTAGAAAGCCACGAATTCTCCTAATAAGCAGCAAAATGTGAATGGTTGATTAGGGTACGAGGAATTACAGTTTCGCGGCCGCTTAACATTCCAAATATTTTTGCGGATAACATTTGGGGAAGCTTGCGAATGAATATCTCCATTTATATTACAAATCCTTCTGCGACTTACAAATAAAGGCCCAGCTTCGCCCTCTGACTTCTTGGCAAACACTTCTTTTGGCTGCTTTAATTGAAAATTGTTTGTTTTTTCATGAGCAACGACCATGGATGGATTTGATTTTTGATCTGCAACGATTTGATAAGTCGCTAACCCCATAGCTCCTGCTCCTACAGTCATTAAAATGATCCCTACTGCTACTCTTAGTTCTTCCATGAATATGATTCTGATAGCCTCTTTCGCAAACAAAGCTGCTTTTAAGGAAACTGTTCCAGATACTGTGGTGCCCCCCACAGCCGCACCTATCGATGCTGGATAAGCCGAAGTTAAAAGCGCAGCTGGCACCGAGGCAACCCCATTTTGGGATAACACCATGCCAACCGTAACAGTAGAAACAGTCATGCCCCTACGGATCAGTCGTTTGCGAAGCATTTCGCGTGCACGACTGATCCGTACCGCAACCGTTCCAAAACTCAAACCCAATAGTTTGGCAACT
>CAZNSF010000095.1:0-4046 GCA_964575565.1 uncultured Verrucomicrobiota bacterium
TAAGACCAAGGAAGATTACGAAAAACTGATTGGCGGGCTTGCTGATGTTTTAGGAGGCGCTATTGGTTCTTCCCGGGCTTTAGTAGATTCTGGGATTACACCCAACGAACTCCAGATTGGTCAAACGGGTAAGGTGGTAGCTCCAGACCTTTATTTTGCTATTGGGATTTCTGGTGCGATTCAGCATCTTGCAGGAATGAAGGACTCTAAAGTGATTGTTGCGATTAATAAAGATGCCGATGCTCCTATCTTCGAAATTGCTGATTATGGCCTGGTCGGCGATGTTTATGAGATCGTACCGAAGTTGATAGAGCGATTAAAAGTCTTGAATTGTTAAAATAAGCCCGCGTCCCGAATTTTCTTTTGAGCCAAATCAATATCGTAAGGAATTCGTTTAAGAGTAACCGTGTTGGTATCCAGATCGTAAATCACATATGCTGCTTTGGGGTTGCCATCTCTTGGTTGACCTACGCTACCTACGTTAATGAAATATTTTTTATTGCGCTCGATATTTAGTTTTTCAAATGCGCCACCCTTAACAATTGTATCACGGATAAAGGCACAAGGTTGATGCGTATGTCCGTAGAAGCAAACATCTGTTTTTTGATAAGAAAAACTTGATGCAGCTGCCAATTTATCCATCACATATCCCCATTTCTCTGGCATATCAAGGGTGGCATGGACAATAGTAAAGGATTCAACAAGACGAACGAGTGGAAGATTGGTTAACCAATGTTTCTGTTCTGTTGTAAGCTGTCGACGAGTCCAGCGTATAGCATCTGTAGCCATAGGACGGAAGTCAGTAAGCTTATCATCTAATGCTGCATATTCATCATGATTTCCTTTTACAATAGGGCAATTAAGCTTACGGAGATTTTTGCACATTCATACGGGTCTGCACAATACCCCACCACGTCTCCTACGCAGGCATAGTGGGTCACTCCTTCCTTTTCTGCATCTTGAAATACGGCCTCCAATGCTTCGAGGTTAGCATGGATATCTCCTAAAATTGCGTATTTCATGTTAACGCTACTTTATATCTTATTATTTTAACTTTTACTAGGGGATTAGAAAGGTTAGTAAAGATATGTGGAACTTACTCGCGAAACATTTGGGAATATCTCTGCGTTTTCTCAAACGATCTTTTACCTTTTAATGGCAGTATCGCTTGCCATTTTCAGCTATGGAATTTGGCGAAGAATTCGGTTGTGGCGGAAAGGTGTTGCAATAAGCGGATTTAACTTTTTTGTATCAAGAGTACAAGGATTCCAAAAAGAAATTTGGCAGAAAGTAAAGCCTCGCTTACAGCGTGTGATGGTTGAAGGCTTGGGCCAAAAACGTGTGCGAGGTCGTGGGTTAGCAAGTTGGGCGCACGGAACACTTTTTATAGGATTTGTAATTCTCTTTGTCGGAACCACACTTTTAGAGATCGATAACATTACTTCAGCTATTTCTAGTTCCTTCCATTTTCATCGAGGAATTTATTATGTGATCTATGAGTTTTCTCTCGATATTTTCGGAATTATTTTTCTTATTGGTTGCGTACTTTTTGCATGGCGGAGAACGAGGCCGCCATCGAGCCTTGGTCATAAGTGGAGCGATTGGTTTATTCTCATTCTATTTGTTAGCTTAGGTCTTACAGGCTTTATAGTTGAGGCGCTTCGTATTAAATGGCAAGAGCCGCCTTTCGAAGGAGCAATTTGTTCGCCAGTTGGTTATTTTCTTTCGCTTGGATTGCCTTTGAATATCGCACAAGCTCGTAGCTTGCATTGGGGATTCTGGTGGGTTCATGCCTTCATGGCTTTTACCTTTATTGCCATGATTCCTTACACGCGGCTGATGCATCTTATTACGGGTACGCTGAATATTTTCTTTGCAAAACCAGAGCTAGGCAGGCTCGACCCCATTACTCTTCAGCATATGGAGAAAAGCAACAGGGTAGGGGTAAGCCAAATCACCGATTTTACACAAACCCAACTTCTTAGCCTTGATGCCTGTATGGAATGCGGTCGTTGCGAAGAGGCTTGCCCAGCATTTGCTACTCATAAACCACTTTCACCTAAAGAAGTAGTCCAGGATTTAAAGCTGGCAATGGGAATAGCCCAAAATTTACATGAAAATGTGATTCAGGCCGAAACACTTTGGGCATGTACGAGTTGTAGCGCGTGTGTGGATGTATGCCCTGTAAGGATTGATCCCTTGACCATGATTTTTGATATGCGGCGAAATCTTGTTGGAGAGAGTGCTTTAAGCGGTACAGCTGCTACAACATTGCGGCGTATGCAATCAAGCGGCAACCCATGGGGTTTCCCAGCCACAGAACGGATGAACTGGGCAAGTGAGCTTCATGTTCCGACATGCAAGGAAAATCCGAATTTTGAAGTTCTCTATTGGATAGGCTGCGCAGGTTCATATGATCGTCGCGCGCAGCGTGTAACTCGGGCAGTGATTAAGTTGTTGCAACATGCAAAAGTTAATTTTGCGATTTTAGGTCGAGAGGAGAAATGCAACGGCGAATCAGCGCGAAGGGTAGGGGATGAATTTCTTTTTCAAGAATTGGCTGTAAATAATATCGCGACCCTTTCAAAATACAAAGTTCGGAAGATTCTAGCCCATTGTCCTCATTGTCTAAATACGTTTCTCAAAGATTATCCACAGTTTGGTGGAAACTATGAAGTGTTGCATCATACCCAGTTCTTAGAGCAACTTCAAAAGGAAGGAAAGTTATCTATGGCAACCACTAAGAATAAAATAAATAATGGTGCCATCACTTATCACGATCCCTGTTATTTAGCTCGTGTAAATAACATTCATGAGTCTCCACGCGAAGTTTTGCATTCTTTAATGGAATCTTCTTCAAAGACTGAAATCCGCGAAATGGCGCGTAACCGCGCTAAAACATTTTGTTGTGGGGCTGGTGGAGGGCGTATGTGGATGGAGGAAGATCCAAAGCAACGCGTTTCCACTCTTCGAGCCAAAGAAGCTCTAGCTACTGGAGCAAAGACAGTTGCGGTAGGCTGCCCTTTTTGTCTAACGATGATGAGCGATGGTGTGGCAGCCGAAGATTCTACTGCGAAGGTGATGGATGTAGCAGAGTTATTAGCCGAACAATTGGGATTGTGATAGAGAATAAAAAACGCTTAAGCTTTTACGTATGCATATTTCGGTTTTAATCCCAGCTTACAATGAAGAGAGAACTATAAAGGCTCTTTTAAAAAAAGTGCTCGAAAATCGTTTTCAGCCTCATCAGTGGGATGTTTTAGTGATCGATGATTGTTCTCGGGATAAAACGGCCGAAATTGTTAAAACGTTTGCCACGGAAGTTCGCTTAATTACTCACCCAAAAAATCTTGGTAAAGGCGCTGCTTTAAGAACGGGTTTTGAGGCTGTTCGTGGCGAGGTGATTATTATTCAGGATGCCGATTTAGAATATGATCCAAAAGAGTATCCAAAACTCCTTCAGCCGATTTTAAATGGCGCTGCTGATGTAGTTTATGGATCACGTTTTTTGGGAAGTGATGCGCATCGGGTTCTTTATTTTTGGCATTATGTAGGTAATAAACTGCTCACTTTATTATCGAATATGACAACGAACCTTAATTTGAGTGATATGGAAACTGGCTACAAAACGATACGCACGGATTTGATACGCAAAATTCGGTTTCAGGAAAATGGATTCGGCATAGAACCGGAATTAACAGCTAAACTTGCTATATTAGGAGCTAGGTTTTATGAAGTGGGCATTAGCTATTATGGACGGACGTATATTGAAGGGAAGAAAATTACTTGGAAGGATGGCATCAAAGCCTTCTGGCACATCCTCAAATATGGATTGATCCAAAGGATCTTATTTTAAGAATTGATCCAAATTCCGCAAGACTGATTCAAGGCCATCTGGCCACGGACAAGCTACTGGTACTAGTAAAAAGAAGGCGATTGCTACTCCGGCAAGAAGAGTGCGATTGATCGTTGTACGATTTTTAATAAGACCAGTCCCAATTTTCTGCTGCAAAAGCACACTAACTATTCCAACTGTAGCAACTGCC
>CAZNSF010000096.1:0-5833 GCA_964575565.1 uncultured Verrucomicrobiota bacterium
AATTGATCCATTTGAAACCAGCCGACTAGATTGGCGTTAGCAAACCCATTGGTACTAAACCCGTATTGCGCTTCCCATTCGTCCGGAAGATTATCCCCGTCGAAATCAGTTGCAAAAGCAATCATCGCCAATATCATCCCAAAGCCTAGAACACCCCATCTGGCGGGAGATGATTGTAAATGAAATTTGCTCTGAAACCGTTTCAACATAAAAGGGTCACAACGGTATGAAAGAAGAATGGACGAAGGCAAGGAGAATTTTATCAACCTTACAAGAAAAAGAAGAAAATCGCTCAAGAACCTGCTGGTTAATAAGTTTGGAGAGTTATACCACCACCTGAAAGTGGTATGGACTATCCCCTTTACCTAACCGCAATTCATTTTCTCCACGATGCAGGGTAGCAACCATTTGGTTTTCTACGCCGCCAATGCACGTATTATTCACCCACGTCCCAAAAGCGCTTCCTCGATCAAGCACATAATAATGATTGCCTTCCCGTTCAATGGCACAGTGGTTGCGCGAAACTAAATAGGGTGTTTCATCGCGAATTAATAAATCGTTGGAAACAAAAACATCCACCTGGAAATTTTCACTCCATCGGCCAATGCGGAACGGAAATTTTTGGACAGTAAGATCTGCCTTTAAAAGTTTTTGCCGTAAAAGGTCTGTCTTTGCCACCAACCTTACTGTGCCCGGCATAGGTTGTGCGGCAGCACTTGGAGAAACAACGAACGCTTCAGCGCCTGGCGGAGAAATGGCAAGAGGCGTAGAACGTTCATTGGCACGCCGCAAGCGTTCGAAAAATGATTTTAAGTAAGGGATCAATTGAGCTGGTTCGCGTAAAATCATTTCGTTAAATACCTGCGGAGTTAAGATTTCCACTTCGGTTGCTTCGACGGCCTGGACAGTAGCGGAACGAGGTTTATCCTCGATCATTCCCATTTCACCAAAAATCTCTCCAGCTCCAACTTTCCCAAGAATAACCTTTTCTTTGCCACGGTTAAGAAATACTTCTACCGACCCTTTAAGAACACGATAGGCATTACAGCCAAGGTCCCCTTGCTTAAGAATCAGATCTCCAGATTTAAAATGTTTGCGTTCCATTTAGCTACGTTACAGCTATATCACAAAAATGGGGTGGAGTTTCAACTCGAATTTGATGTAAAAGTTCTTTTGTTTTATCCATGTCGCTTAAATGCTCTAAGGCATGAGAGAGGTTTTCGAGCCCTTGTGGAATATATTGCAGGAAGTGGCGCTTATCCTTTACTAATCCTAAAAAACCATAAGCGCCAAGCGCTTGCATCAATCTTTGGACAGCCGCTTGGTAAAATTGGCGTTCGAATTTTTCGATATCTTGCGTGACCGCCGATGCATACCAGTTTAAAAGAGAAGTGCGCTGTGCAACATCCAGTTTTACATAAGGATCATAAAGAAGAGAAGCTACGTCGTAAACAGCGTGGCCGAGTCGCATTCCTTGGAAATCGATCATCCAGATTGTATCCCCACAAACCATCAAATTTTGAGACTGAAAATCTCGGTGGATTAAACAGCGCGGAACACCCATGAGTTCGGTGGCCATTTGCTCACCTTCGTATTCAATTTCGGCACGAGTCTCTTCGGATAGTGGAAATTTTGCCCATTGGTAAACTAAGTTTTCCAGAAAATAATTTCGTTCCCAGCGGTATAACGCTTCATCAAACCCATTCATGGTGCGTATAGGCGCCGTCGTGTGTTGATGTAGAAGGCGTGCTTGATCGAGCGCCGAACGATACAAAGACTCTAACCTGGCGTGATCCAGACCCTGATTAAAAATCATGTAAAGACTGCTTTCTCCCAAATCCTCAAGGCCAACAAGATGTAGTTCCGTATCATGGAACAAAACTTGAGGCACCTGAAGGTGAATTTCGTTTAAGAAGCGAGCAATTTCTACATATAAAATGTTTTCTTTCCGAGCTTCCGAATATCGCATCACCACCCAGCTTTTCCCATCTGAATGCCGAACACGATAAAATTCACGGTCAGAGCCTCCTTGCTGGATTAGTTCCCATTGAAAAGAGATGGAAGGGGCATTGATGCCGGTAAGTCGAAATTGTGCAGCTTCGACAAAAGATTCTCCAAGTATACATTTTTCAGAGTCCATAATGGAATATACCACGAAAAGGCCTAACCAGCTGCAAGAGTAGGTTGAACACCATTTAAAAGAAATAAAACAGCCATGCGTACAGCTAATCCATTGGTCACCTGTTCTAAGATAACGCTCTGTGGACAATCAGCCACTTCGTTTGCAATTTCTACACCACGGTTGATAGGTCCTGGATGCATAATCAACACTTCTGGTTTGGTTAAACGAAATCGTTGCTGGCTTAAGCCGAACATCAGAGCATACTCACTGATACTTGGAAATAAACTTTTGCGTTGGCGTTCGTGTTGAATGCGCAAAAGATTAACTACATCCGCCCTTTTTAAAGCATCATCAAGATTCGTCGTAATCTTTACTCCAAGGCGTTGGAAAATAGGCGGGACCAAGGTTGTTGGTCCACAAAGAGTCACATGTGCACCTAGTTTGGTAAGCGCCCAAATATTTGAGCGTGCCACACGACTAAATAAAATATCTCCTAAAATTAAGACATGAAGTCCAGCGATCCGCCCTAATTTTTCGCGAATGGTAAATACATCCAACAATGCTTGGGTAGGATGTTCATGGGCGCCATCGCCCGCATTAATAATACTGGAATTTAAGCGGTCTGCTAAAAACTTTGGCGAACCTGCTGCAGAGTGGCGCAGCACCACAAAATCGGCATTCATCGCTTCGATGTTGCGAGCAGTATCTTTTAAAGTTTCGCCTTTGGTTATGCTCGAGGCTTGTGCCGTAATACTTAAAACATCTGCTGAAAGACGTTTGGCAGCTAATTCGAACGATATCCGTGTGCGTGTACTAGGTTCTAAAAAAAGATTAACGACTGTTTTACCACGTAACGCAGGTACTTTCTTAATGGTGCGCGTAGAAACTTCTTTAAATGAGGCTGCTGTATCGAGCACCAGTATGATTTCTTCAGGGCTTAGCTCTTCAATCGTTAGTAGATGTTTGCGTGTCCAAGGCATACGAGTCGTTTTATTTTAATTTTTCAATAGTTACTTCATCATTGCCATCTTCTTCTTTCATACGAACTCTGATTCGTTCCTTTAGCGAAGTGGGCACATTTTTGCCTACATAATCGGCGCGGATAGGAATTTCGCGGTGGCCGCGATCGATAAGTACAGCTAATTGAATACGGCGAGGACGTCCGAAATCATTAAGCGCATCCATAGCAGCTCGTACGGAGCGTCCTGTAAACAAAACATCATCCACAATCACCACGTGCTTATCATTTAATGCAAAAGAGATATCGGTATTTTTTACCGCTGGGGGGTTCCCTCGCAGATGAAGGTCATCGCGATGCATGGAAATATCCAATGTGCCCGTAGAAATCCGGTGACGAGCAATTTCATAAATGATGGCTCCTAAACGGCGCGCTAGAAATACACCCCGGGTTTGCAACCCAACCAAAGCCAACCCGTCTAACTGTTCGTTCTGTTCGACAATTTCGTGGGCCATGCGCGAGAGCGCACGCTGCATCGCTTCAGCATGAAGAATAAGGGTCATCGTATTGCCTTCCTGGTCTCTCAAGGACCAAGTTTTAAAGGCATAAAAGGATCACAAGATCAAATCAAGAACCAAATCAGCTAGAAGATAGCGGAGTACCTTTACGGCTTCGTCTCCAATTGGTACGGTACTTCACAATCCAATCGTGAAGAGCTTGTTCGAAACCAATATCCCGGCCAGCTTTCTCGCTTTCGATCCACTTGTGTTTTAATATTTGTTCTCGCTCTGCAAGAAATTCTTTGTACAAGGCAGACCTACGGAAAAGGGTACTGTCTTCCAGACCTTTGCCTTTTTCACTTTCCTTCAATTCAGATGTTTTCATCGGAGTAGCTATTGCTATAGAGTAAAATGGAATGTTAACAAGAGTTTTCATAAAAAACCAGTATAATTTGGGATGATTACCCCCCTATTATAATATGACTAAAAAATGGATTTTTGTGACATTTTTTTGACTATTTTAAATCACTATCAACCTGGGCCATATTGACTCTAAAGGTTCTGGACCCTTAAAAAGAGGGCAAAGTAAACTGTCTACGACCTCTTAAGGTATCTGTTACTGATCAATAGATTTATTTCTATAAATACTTCTCCATAGAGTTTTTGGGGTTTTGGGAATATCCCTAATTTGCCAAGGGGCTTCTTGAAAGGTAGATAATTTATCTACCCCAGTTAAATAATCCCTGGCCCAGGGTCCCATTCCATAAACCCTTCTCTCGCGAACCTGTATCCACAGATAATCCGCTCTAGAAGCTTTTCTAAAATTGTCTGCATTCATAATTTTACATCCATAATTCTAAAGGCCATCTAATTCATTGGCCTTCTATATATATATGGCTTAGAAAGGGCATTTTGTGACAAAAATCTTTAAGTTTTTTTGATCGCAAAATTATTCCTATTAACGATAGGCTCTTTTCTATGAATATTTTGGAACGGTTGGAATCAGGGCTTGTCATTGGGGATGGCGCGATGGGAACTTTGCTTTATGAGCGAGGGTTGCCTTTAGACCGTTGTTGCGAAGAGCTTGTCCTTGCCCAACCAGAGATGATCCGACAGATTCATCAAGATTATATCGCCGCAGGAGCCCAGGTGATCGAAACCAATTCTTTTGGTGCAAATTACGTACGACTTGCCAAGCATGGTTTCGAAAAGCGTGTTCGAGAAATAAATTCTCAAGCTGCAAAACTTGCTGTGGAAGCTGTCGGCAAACAAAATGTTCTTGTTGCTGGTTCTGTAGGGCCCATGGGGATCAGCTTGGAAGATGCCGGATCTCAAAAAATCAATGTTGCTACTGTTTATAAAGAACAAATCACGGCCCTTTTTGATGGCGGTGTAGATTTTATTCTTTTCGAAACCTTTAGTGATGTTGAGGAATTAAGAATTGCGCTATCAGCAGCTCAAACGATCTCTAAGCAACCTTTTATTTGTTCCATGACTTTTACCGAAGATGGTGCCACTTATCGTGGAGTACACATTGGGGAGGCTTTTTCTTCGCTGATAGCTCTGGGAGCAAAAATAGTCGGCGCTAATTGTTGTGTGGGTCCGCGTGCGCTTGCAGCTGTTTTTAAAAATAAAGTGGAGCGCCTAGCGGATATTCATTATTCAGCCTATCCAAACGCAGGCAGACCGGAGGTTTTGGATGGCCGATACTTTTACCCCACCACACCCAGTTACTTTGCGCAACAAGGCGTAGAACTTGCACGCTATGGCGTACGACTGATTGGGGGTTGTTGTGGAACGAATCCAGAACATATTGCTGCCCTTCGGCAAGCACTGATTACTACAAATCCTAAACGCCAAACTTCGGTTGTTATAGGATCTTTAACTCCTACTCAAGATTTAGGAGCACAAGATCGTATTGCTTTTGGGAAAAACGTCAAAGAAAGAGAGCCGATACACCAAGCTCCATCGATTCCACAGCCTTCGCTTTTGGATCTCATTGGAAAGCGTACGGTGATTATCACAGAATTTGATTCACCCAAAACACTTCTTTTAGATAAAATGATAGAAGCTGCGCGCGCCTTAAAAGAAGCGGGCACAGATTTTTTAACCGTAGCTGATAATTCTTTAGCTATTCTTCGGATGAGCGGAGTGGTCGCTTCCCATCTGGTGGAAAAAGAAACTGGATTAAGAGCCATTATTCACCTGGCATGCCGAGATCGTAACCTGATTGGCACCCAATCAGAACTAATG
>CAZNSF010000097.1:0-7290 GCA_964575565.1 uncultured Verrucomicrobiota bacterium
CAAGATGTATCCACACTTTCAGGAGGTAATCAACAGAAAGTGATTTTAGCGAAATGGTTGGAAACGCATCCTAAAATATTACTTCTTGATGAACCTACCCGCGGGGTTGATATTGGCGCTAAACACGAAATCTACGAACTGATGAATCAATTATCAGAAGCCGGTTGCGCGATTCTCCTAATTACATCCGAAATGCCAGAATTATTAGCTATGGCAGATCGCATGATGGTGATGCATCGAGGGTGTATCACAGCCATGTTTCGGCGTGGAGAAGCTACCCAAGAAAATATTCTCCATGCTGCCATGGGGCAAACGGTTGAAAGTTAAAGCACGAACTAAAAGATATTTGAACCCAGATTTTGCATTTGAATTTTATCAGACTCGTCACGGGACGTGACGGGCTACCAAATTCTGAAACGGTAGCCCCTTGTATCCTACAAGGGGAAGTAAGAAGTTCTGCAAAATAATATATCATAAACTCAACAAAAAAGTTTACCACTTTCATCGGAAAGAGGTTTGTAATGAAAAATTTGGGTTGAAATGATGGCAGAAGAATCTTTCACAAAATAGAATCTAAAAATAACTGCCAATGAAACTAAAATTAAGTAATTTATTTCGGTCAGCTTTTGCGCGAGCGCTTGCGGCGCTTTTAATTGTCATTTTACTAGGTCTTATTTTCCATGCAGACGGAGCTTTTTTTAAATGGAGCACCCATCGCGATATGCTCCGGCAGGTATCGGTCTACGGCATTCTTGCTTGTGGGATGACTTTAGTAATTATTACTTCAGGAATTGATCTTTCAGTTGGCAGCATTCTTGGATTTATTGCGGTTCTTTTTTCGATCTTTAGCATTCATTGGCATTGGTCGCCATGGGTTGCCATTACTGCTTGTTTAGTAATTGGGGCAGGTTGCGGAGCTATCTCTGGAGGGCTTATTTCGCTATTTAGAATTCAACCTTTCATTGCCACATTAGCGATGATGGTTTTTGCGCGCGGATTAGCTAAGTGGGTATCTGGCGGTCAAAAAATATCCACGGTCGTTCTCCAGAAAGATAATACGTATACGAATGTGGACTTGCCCAATATTTTTAACCTGATTAGTTCCAAAGTACTTTGGAATAATATAACAGTTGTAACCCTTATTCTTGTGGTCTGCTTAGTAATTTGTTGGGTGCTCTTGGCTAAATTACGTTGGGGACGATATCTCTATGCCGTTGGCGGCAATGAAGAAGCTGCTCGACTTTCCGGAGTGCCAGTGATCAGCATCAAAACATGGGTTTATGCTTTAAGCGGATTTTTTTGTGCTGTGGCCGGCATCTGCCAAGCCGCCCAAGAACAACAGGGCGATCCAGAGGCAGGCGGTGCCTATGAATTAAGCGCCATTGCGATCGTGGTAATTGGGGGAACCAGTTTGCGTGGAGGCCGCGGAAATATTTGGTTAACCCTGCTGGGAATACTGACGATTGGTTATCTAGAAAAAATTCTTAGTATTAATGCAGTCCCTGAAGCCAGCCGTCTGATGTTGACTGGATTTATTATTATCGGCGCGGTCCTGTTTCAAAAAAACAGAAATTAAGCTTTACAGAATGGTTCTTTCGAGTGCAGTAATACTCATTCTAGTTAATAAGTAGACGATTTAAAGAGATTGCTTCGTCATCCCCTTTAAAAAGTTTAAAAGGGATTCCTCGCAATGACCGTCATTGCGAATCAGAGTGCATGGGCGTGAAGCAATCTGTAGACCACCTGGATAGGGTGATAGAAAATTGTTTATTTATTCTGTAGAAATGATATTAAAAGAAGGAAATACTATGAAAAACACTACTAAATGGTTTTTTGGAATAACCCTAGCGATCACTGGAATGTTTTTATTGGTAGATGGCGGATGGTGCCAACAAAAAACCGCCAAGATAACCATTGGCATGAGCCAATGCAATCTCGGTGAGCCTTGGCGCGTGCAAATGAATGCGGATATTAAGAAAGCCGCTGAAGCACATCCAGAAATCAATGTCATCTACAAGGATGCACAAAATGATAGTTTAAAACAGGTTTCTCATATCGAAGAATTTGTAAATGCGGGCGTTTCCCTCATCATTGTTTCTCCTAAAGAAGCTGCCCCTTTAACTCCGCCTATTGCAGCAGCATATAAAAAAGGTATCCCTGTGATTGTTCTCGACCGTCGCGTCCTTGGAGATCAGTACACTTGTTTTATTGGAGCGGATAATAAAAAGATTGGGAAAGCTGCAGGCCAGTGGATTGTTAAAACTCTGGGTAATAAAGGCAAAATTGTGGAACTCAAAGGTCTGATGACATCTACTCCCGGTCAGGATCGTTTTAGCGGTTTTCGGGAAGGAATAAAAGGTTCTGGCATCGAAGTGATTTTCGAAGCGGATATGAAGTGGTTGGAGCCTAATGCCCGTAAAGAAATGGAGTCGGCTCTTTCTCGCTTTGATGCGATTGATCTTGTTTATGCGCATAATGATCCAGGAGCGCATGGCGCATATTTGGCAGCCAAAGATGCTGGCCGTGAAAAAAATACGAAATTTGTGGGCATCGATGCTTTACCGCAAGAGGGTCAAGCTTATGTAAAACAAGGTATCTTATCGGCAAGCTTCGAGTACCCCACTGGTGGTAAAGAAGCCATTGAGATGGCTTTAGATATTTTCCAGAGTAAAAAAGTGCAGAAAGAAATCACTCTCTCCTCACGCGTCTTTACCAAAGAAAATATCGATAAAGGCGGCGAAGTGTTGCCTTAGCAAAAGATAGGTTCGAGAGTAGCTATTCAGCTGTAAAAAAGTAAAAGAGATACAAAAAGGATTTTGTTTCTAGATTTTTGCGCGTCTTTTTGGCTATCTCTAAATGAATGGTTTTATCGTCTTTAAAATTCGTATGAAAAAAAGGTGGTCATGGATCCTAGGCCTATTGCTCTTTCTAATAAGTTTAGGCGCCAGAGCCAATGAAGAGCTGACTTATACAGATCTTGTTAAAAAGTTAACTGATCTTGAAGGGTTAGCTGCCTTGCCACAGCCGGGTGAAAAATGTGCCCAATGGTCAAGTTATGATCGTTTAAGTGCCTATGATGTTTCTAAAGAACAGTACATCCGATGGGGTGCTAATGGTGATGGCACTGGCTATATCCGCGAGGAAAACGGAGCGCAAGTAATTGCCGAAATGGATGGCCCGGGTTGTATCTGGCGAATTTGGTCGGCTAGACCTGAAAAAGGTCATGTCAAAATTTATTTGGATGGTCAACCAAATCCCGTGGTGGATTTACCTTTTAGCGATTATTTTAATCTTAAAAATCCTCCATTCATTTATCCTTCGCTCGTTCATACTACTTCTAGTAATCCCACTACCTCGGGTTATAACTCTTATATCCCAATTCCTTATCAAAAATCATGTAAGATTATCGCAGAACAAGGATGGGGACGCTATTATCATATCAATTACTCGACCTTTCCCAAAGGTACCACAGTTCCAACCTTTCAGGGGAATCTCTCTTCTTCCGAGACGGCAGCGTTGAAAGAAGTCGATGAATATCTAAGCAGTAAATTGGGTAGTGATCCTGTTGGTAAACGTAAAGGTGAGATTACTGAGGTTAAAAAAGTAACTATCCAACCTGGTGAAACATCCAATATCCTATCCTTCAAAGGAGGGCGGGCTATTACTACGCTCAAAATAAAAATGCCTACAACAAATCGTGAGGACGAATGTTTTGCGCTTCGCGAACTGGCCCTTAAAATCACGTGGGACGGCAATAAAGAACCCAGTGTATGGACTCCTTTGGGTGACTTTTTTGGGACAGCTATGGGTATTCATCATTATCGGTCACTTCCAATGGGTATGGAAGAGGATGGATTTTACTCTTATTGGTATATGCCTTTTCAAAAAAGCGCTCTTCTTGAAATAACCAACGATGGCGATGTCCCTCGTCAACTCGAAGTAAAAGTAACTCATGCTCCACTTTCTCGGCCTATTGAAGAATTTGGAAGATTTCATGCAAAATGGCATCGCGATGCTTTTTTACTCGAAGATCCCGATCGCTGGCCGGATTGGCCTTTTCTCTTAACCAAGGGCCGTGGACGATTTGTAGGTTTGATGCTTCATGTATGGAATCCTAAAGGCGGATCCGCACCTGAATTAAAAGAAGGATCGTTTTGGTGGGGAGAAGGGGATGAAAAATTCTTTGTTGATGGAGAGAAGTTTCCATCCACTTTTGGTACAGGAACCGAAGATTACTTTGGTTATGCATGGTGTAGTCCAGAGCTGTTTCAAAATGCTTACCATAATCAAACATTGGGTTCGTTTAATTGCGGTCATGTTAGCGTTAACCGTTGGCAAATTACAGAGAATGTGCCTTTCCAAACTTCGTTCGATGGAATTATTGAAAAATATTTTCCAGCCAAGCGACCCACACATTACGCTTCGGTAGCTTATTGGTATTTGGCACCTGATGGGATGGACCCTTATCCAACCTGCCAAGTTTCTGAACGAACCGGTTACTATGATACCACAGGCGCATTGGAGGGAGAAAACCTTCCCGTGATGAATCGAACAAATGGAATCGTTGAAATCCAAGATATGCGTAATAGACAGGGGGCATCACCCTGGAGCGGTGGAGCACAACTTTGGTGGTGGGGCACAAAGCCTGGCGACCAACTAACCTTAGAATTTCCTGTGCGCAAGACTGGCAAGTATGAATTAAAGGCTCAATTTACGAAGGGTCGAGGTTACGGTGTGGCACAACTTTCGGTGGATGATTCAAAAATAAATGATCCCGTCGATCTATCAGATACTAAACCGGCATTGCCATTACCAAATGGCTGGATTTCACTAGGTACTTTCTCGTTCAAAGAGGGTAACCACAAATTGATGATTGAGATGCTTCACGCCAATGACGAACCTAAGAAGGAAAAAATGTTTGGGTTAGATTCTTTAAAGCTCGAACCCCTAAAATAGAAGATGTCACTATTTTCTCCACAGATAATTTTTCCATAATGAAATAGGCGAAGTGCTTTTTATTTGTCATAGTCAGCACTTCATCCGATAGTTACAAGTTGGCTTATAAGAGTTAACTGGTGAATATAATATCATCCAATGCCTATTCCTATTCGTAACGTTGCTATTATTGCCCATGTAGATCATGGCAAGACTACCTTGGTGGATAAACTTCTCCGCCAAGGCGGAGTCTTCCGCTCAAACCAAACCATGGTGGAATGTGTGATGGACTCGATGGATCTTGAACGTGAAAAGGGTATTACCATTAAAGCTAAAAATGCTTCCATCCATTGGAACCCGCCAGGAGCCACAGAAGCTACCTTAATTAATATCGTCGATACTCCCGGTCACGCTGATTTTGGGGGCGAAGTAGAGCGCATTATGCGAATGGTCGATGGAGTGCTTTTAGTTGTAGATGCCTTCGAGGGTCCCCAGGCACAGACTAAATTTGTTCTTAAAAAAGCGTTAGCCCAAAAGTTACGACCTATTGTAGTAATTAATAAAATTGATCGCGAACATGCCGAGCCTCACCGCACGCTCGATAAAGTGTTCGATCTTTTTGTAGAACTCCATGCTACCGATCAACAACTCGATTTCCCAACACTTTACGGCAGCGGGCGTGAAGGCTATATGCTAAACCATCTCGAAGATTCCCAAGATCTTGCTAAACGCAAGCTAGGCATGCAGCCGCTTTTCGAAGCTATTATCCACCATATTCCACCACCAGAAGCTAATGAAAACGGTCCCTTTCAATTTTTAGTTTGTAACTTGGGATATGATGATCACTTGGGTCGAATTGCTTATGGCAAAACAACTAGCGGCCATGCGCGCATCGGCGATACCGTTTATGCAGTCCATAAAAATAGCGCGCGTGAAGCCGGTAAATTAACGATGTTTTTTACTTTTGCCGGCCTTACCCAACACCGAATCGAAGAAGCCCATGCCGGCAATATTGTGGGAATCACCGGCTTTGAAGAAATCGATATCGGTGAAAGTATCGTTGCTACCCAAGAGACCCCAGCTCCGCCTTTTGTGGATATTGATCCGCCCACGATTACTATGACCATTGGTGTAAATGATGGGCCACTTGTTGGTCGCGAAGGAAAACTTCTTACTGCTCGTAATATTCAGGAACGTTTATTGCGAGAAACTCGAACCAATGTGAGTCTTTCGATGAGCAACACCGAGTCTGGCAATCTTTTCAGTTTAAATGCTCGCGGCGAATTACAAATTGCTATTGTGGTGGAACAGATGCGGCGCGAAGGGTTTGAGGTGATTGTTTCGAGACCTGAAGTGATTTACCACAAAGAAGGCGGCCAAACCTTAGAGCCTTTCGAAGAATTATCGGTGGATATTCCCAATGATATGCTAGGCGCCATTCTTCAATCTATTGCTGGCCGCAAAGGACAAGTCTTTAATATGTCGCACCACGGTAACCATGTGATCGTTCAAGCAGATATCCCTACGCGAGGACTTATCGGTTTCGAAACCGAACTTGTTAATCTTACTAGCGGCGGCGGTGTGATGAGCCATTTATTCAAAGAGTATCGGCCTTTTGCGGGCGATATTGCTACACGGCTAACGGGTACTCTTGTTTCGATGGAAGATGGTGTTGCTACCTCCTATGCACTCAATCAACTTCAGGAGCGCGGCAGACTTTTTGTTGAACCCGGCGACCCTGTTTATGTAGGCATGATTGTGGGGGAATGTCCGCGCGCAGAAGATATTAATGTAAACCCTTGTAAAACAAAGCATCTTACCAATATGCGCAGTGTGGGGGAAGGCAAAGGAATTATGTTGGAACCGGCATTAAAAATGTCGCTCGAACGCGCCATCGAATACATTGCGCCGGATGAATATGTAGAAACTACTCCTAAATCCATTCGTCTCCGAAAACGTCTCTTAAACGCTATCCAACGCAAGCGCGCTGGGATTAAAGGGTAATGAGCGCTCCTTGCCTGCTACTCAAACAGAAAAAGAATCCATGGATGACAAAATGGGGGTTGCCTGCTAAAATAGGGCGTTTTGAAAACAAAGACACACGGTAAGGAACCTAATTTTGAGGATTCGTTGGAACGGCTGGAAGGCCTTGTTCAAGAAATGGAGTCCGGCAATCTTCCGCTCGAAGATATTCTTAAAAAATATGAGGAAGGCAATAAGCTTATCAAATTATGCGCTGCCAAACTTAACGAGGCAGAAAAGCGCATCGAAATCCTGATGAACCAAAAGGATGGTTCTCTTGGAATTAAAAAATTCGACTTGGAAGAAACAGAGGTTCACACCGATGAGGATAGT
>CAZNSF010000098.1:0-3145 GCA_964575565.1 uncultured Verrucomicrobiota bacterium
AGAACAGCCAGGACTGGAATTTTTCCGGTTGGCGAAGCCGCCAAAGGGTTTTGTAAGCCTTTAAAAAAGTTTCTTGCACAATATCCTCCGTTTCCTGGCGATGATGCAGAATGCTATAAACTTGGGCAAAGACCACACGGCTATAAGCGCGGATCAATATTTCGAACGCCTCCGAATCGCCCGCCAAGGTTCGTTCAATAATTTGTGGAAGATCAAGGTTCATCTAGTAGTTGTTAGGCAATCACTGCCCATGGCTGACTCGTAGAATGTGTCCGTCGTCCCTTGAAATCTCGGCAATCGCAGTGCCTCCAAACGAACCTTCAGGCAGAAAACCCTCAACAACCCATACATTATTTGTCAAAACTGCATGATACGGCTTTTCCGACTCAATTTGCTTCTCGCCGTAGATGGGAGTCCACACGGCAACGGCTATCTTGATGGCGGTCTTCTCGTCTGGAACGTAACCGTTCTTCGGCCTGTAGTTGTGTTTTGGCAACTCCCCGGCCAAGACCACGGCTGCCGCAACCACAGTGAGCAAAGTAAGGCCCAGATTTCTTCCGATAATCTTTATGCCTCTAACATGAGTTATGTGTTTTATCATGGTCATACGACGTTTTATCAGATAATTGTATCCCTTTTTAGCGAGACTTGTTTTCCTGTTAAATTTATAAAGCATCCCCTTTATTAAGTTAGACGGCATTGGGGTGAAAAGTGCGCGGTATTTTTTAAGAATTTTAGATCAGGCGTTTTATTCATCAATGGTTAGAAACCTTGCAATGCAACCTAGGTATTCACTTGCTTTGTTTAGGATACTTCTTAGCAAGAAATAAATAGAGGCCGATTGAACTGTGTTTCTCTAAGAGAGTTGGATCGTTCTGTAGGAACTCAACTAGCGGTTTGATCAAGGTGGTACAGTCAACCCCTTCTTCAGGAAAGTTCACAATTCTTGGGACGCCTTCAACAACTTGTAATGTCCTGACACCATTGAGAAAGCCTCTTACATAATTAAAAGTTGCCACTGCCTTTAAACAATCGGGAAGAGAATGCTTAGCACAGTCCCCATTTTTGCAGTCGTGGAGCTCAATTTCGAGGATGAGTTTACATCCTTGCAGCAACTGTTCGCCAGAGGATGGGAATTGATCTGCTGTAACCGTTGCATAAGATGGAAACACGCTGATAAGGATAAAAAGCGTAATGAGCGTTTTCATATAGTTTATGTCGAACATGAGTTTGGTGGCTTTATCACGGTCATACCGATGTTTTATTAGATAATTGTATCCCTTTTTAGCAGACTTGTTTTTCTGTTAAATTTATAAAGCATTCTCTTTATTAGAGTTAGACGGCATTGGGGTAAAAAATGCGCGGTATTTTTAAAGAACTTTTATGTGGAATGATGATGATTGCTGCAAGCTATAAGCTTATAAAGAAAAGAGATTGCTTCGCTGCGCTCGCAATGACAATACTCATTACTGGTGGCGGTTGGGTGTTTGTAAATTCGGCTGGGTAGCTCAGTAGTAGAGCAGGGGCCTGAAAAGCCCTGTGTCGGGGGTGCGATTCCCTCCCCAGCCACCAGCCTTCGCTTCGAACGAAGTGAGAACGAAGGCTGCCGCGACGAAGTTGCTTGGCAACGAAGTCGGGCATATACTTATTGCCACGAAGCTACGGCTCGGCACGCCACCATGAATTTCTTCTACGTTTATATTTTACAATCTGAAAGTATTCCTAATCGTTTCTATACAGGATTTACTGAAGACCTGAATAATCGCTTGAAGCATCATAATACAGGCCAATGCCATCACACTGCAAAATTCAAACCGTGGAGAATTAAAACGGCTATTGCTTTCACCAATCGGAAGAAGGCTTTGGATTTTGAAGCTTACCTAAAAGCTCCTTCTGGTAGAGCCTTTACAAAAAAGCACCTTTGAAAACAATCTTCGCTAGTTTTTGAAATACAAAAGAAATATCGGAAATGTGGAATCTAAGAACAAAAAGTTAGAGGTGGATAAGTCTTTGTTTTTCAAACCAAATTCATGGTTTGAGCCACTAAATTGGGAAGAAGTATTTGGTAGGCCAACAGCTAACAGCCCAAAGCCAAAAGCTATTCACATTGATCTCGGCGCCGGCGATGGCGGCTTTGTTCTCGCTCGAGCAAAAAACCATCCTGATACTTCCTTTTTAGCAGTCGAAAGACTTCTTGGAAGAGCACGAAAAATCGTTCGCAGAACCTCGCGAGAAGGGCTTGAGAACTTACGTGTCTTAAGAGTCGAAGCTCGCTATGCAGTCGAATATCTTTTCCAGCCTCACTCTATTTCATCAATGACTATTCTTTTTCCAGACCCATGGCCTAAGAGGAGACATCAAGGCAATCGTCTTATTCAAAAGCCTTTTTTAGAACAATGCGCGCGTTGTTTAGCGCCAGACGGTTGGATTGGGATTAAAACAGATGACGAAGCTTATTTCGCGCAAATTCTTAAAGCTTTAGATGACTGCCAAGGTCTTAAACGTTGGCAGGATGCTGATTCCAAAATCTTGCTCCCAGAAACTACAGATTTTGAACATGATTTCTTAAAGGCGGGTCGTTCGATCTATTTTGTAGCGGCGCGTTTGGGTTAATCGGAAAGAGTATTGCTTGTTCGTGGAACCGTTGGGATATGTTGCACAGAAGCAACTGCTGCAAGAAGTCTTTTCTTTAGGCCTTCTGGTAGTGATGAAAGATCACCGCCCTCGAAGCAAGTAAGAGCTTTCTGTGGCAACATGATGTTATAATTATCCCCATAAACCGCTTTTGCACATCCTAAACCATATTCAAGGGTAAGCCCTGTCTTTAAAATTGCATCGATATCAACATAATCTTTCGATTCCATCCTTTGATAAATAACGTTCAGTTTGGTTGCAAAAATATCTTCAAGCGAAGCCAGGTGAATTCCATTGGGTGCCTCAAGAGGCACTCCTACTCTTCCGAAGGTTAATCCTCCAAAAAAAGATATTTTTACTGGTGGCGCTGCTTCGATTCTTATCGTAAGCGTGTTTTTTTCGGCTTGAAGAATCTCTGCCTCGATTATCCATGACGACTGTTTTTTAAGCTGTTCTATTTCGAAGGGCACCGAAGAAAAGAAATCGAAATCAATTGACTGACGATGACCAA
>CAZNSF010000099.1:0-3490 GCA_964575565.1 uncultured Verrucomicrobiota bacterium
CCCTAAATCCAACGTTTCTCCGCTAGGCGGAATGGTAACTTTTGATTCAGGAAGATGTTTTTTTAATTCTCGTTGAAACCATTGAAGGCTGGGAAGTTCACCGTGGATAAGGACCACATGAGGTGGACGAACGCGTAAGACGTAATCTAACATGTGCTCGCGGTTGCAATGGGAAGTAAGGTCAAAACTTTCCACTCGACATCGAATATCCATTTCGCCCACATCGCCTCCCATATTTGCGCGACCGCCTTGACCAGCAGCTTTTACTTTGCCTGCAGGAGAGTCCGGATCTACATAACCGACAAAGAGAATCGAATGCTGTTTTTCGGACATGATTCGTTGAGCCATCCTGTGAGACATTGTATGAGGAGTCATCATTCCGGAAGAGATGAGCATCAGTCGGCCGCGGCCTAACTTCATGGTTAAGCCTTCTCTTTGTTCTAGAACAATAAGTTCAAGATTTTTTTCTAACTTAAAGCCGGGACAAACACGTGGATGACGATTCGCAAGGTCATCGTAGATTTCGTTGTAAGAATGGCCGAGGCCGCTGATATAAATGGGTTGTTCATGGAGAAGCCCTTGTTGCATGAGGTCATATAATACTTTAAGAACTTCCTGGGTTTTGCCTAAGGCAAAGCAAGGGATAAGAACACTGCCGCCTTGGTCATAAGTTTCTTGGATGGATATAGCTAAGCGATCAATTTCTTTAGCCCAACTAAAATTTGGTTGGGAAGGAGTATTGCCGCGTGTGCATTCAATTACCATTACATCTGGTCGTTCGTTGGGGAATTGCGCAGAGCGCGTGATCTTCATATCCGAAAATTTAACATCGCCTGTATAAAATAAAGATTGTTTATCTGCACGAATCCAGATGCCAGCGGCACCATGCACGTGGCCAGCTTCGTAATAGGTAATTTCTGCGCCATTGATTTCGAGAGGTCGCTCATAAGGTACAATTTCGAAATCTTCTACTAAACGATCTACTTCGCTGTGGGTAAAGAGAGGGTACTCTGGTAGATGAAGTTCTGTGCGTTGTTTAGTCATCACGCTCGTAGAATTATGGAGCGCGCGATCTGTAATGAGCGAGGAAGCATAGGTAAGGTAAGCGCGAGCTTCTGGTCGATCGCCTAAAACAACAGGGAGAGAGCCGATATGATCAAGATGGCCGTGGCTAATAAGAACTCCATCAAGAGGCTTATCGGTTAAAAAATCTAAACGTGGAAGTCCTCCATTACCTTCGATCTTTGGGTGGCTGCCGCAATCCAAGAGATAACCATGATCATTGGTTTGCACATAATAACAATTAGCGCCAATTTCGTTCTGGCGCGTGAGATTAGTTAATCGCATGGGGTGGTAGGGACGGCTTTAAGATTGAAAGTCTTTCAAGATTATTACAGGAAATTTTCTTATTGAATAAAATAAGCTAGATTCTCGAGTTCAATGGCAAGGTTCACGTTATTTACCATTACGGAGTCCGGGATAACTAAAATGACAGGCGCAAAATTTAGGATGGCAGTGATCCCAGCTTCGATCAAACGATTAGCGACTTCTTGCGCTTCAGTGCCTGGTACCGATAAAATAGCCATTTTTACTCCGCGCTGTTTAATAAAGCCCGGTATTTCTTCCATAGGCGAAATTTTGATGGGTAAATCCTTACTTCGAGGACGAGCAGGTTCGGTATCGAAAGCACCCACAATTTCGAAGCCAGCTTTTTCGAAACCCTTATAAGAAACCAAAGCTGTACCGAGATTACCCACGCCAATAATAATCACGGGTTGAAAACGATTAGTCCCAAGAAAGGTTGTCAGTTTATTAGCAAGACTATCTACTTGATAACCCAACCCGCGTTTACCAGGTTGTTCGAGGTGGGTAAGATCTTTGCGTAATTGAGTGGGTTTTACTCCTGCAACTTTGGCCAGCGCTTCTGAGGAAACCGTTGCAAGATGGTTCTCTTGTAAACGATGAAGGCTGCGTAAATAAACGGATAACCGATAAATAGTACGACGAGGGATTTGTTTCACAAAAGCATTCTTAACGTGTTAACCTTATGGAGTCATGCGAAATTTTCGCCTTGTTTTCTTTACCTTAGATTGGCCATCTAAACAAGTCTATGCGCACTACTCCAAAATGGGAAGTAACTGAGCCAAAGCCTAAAGAAACTTTAAGCTTAGCAGAGAGCTTACAGATTTCTACTATTTTAGCGCAACTTTTATGGAATCGCGGTCTTCGAGATGAAAGTTCGGCGCGCCAATTTTTAAACTCACAACTTCGCGACCTCGCCGATCCCTTCTTATTGCCGGGGATGCAACCGGCCGTAGAGCGTATCATCCAAGCTCTCCAAGGGGATGAAGCAATAACACTTTACGGTGATTATGATGTGGATGGAGTGGTATCGGTGGCCATTACCAAACGCGTCTTAGAAAAAATGGGCGCTACAAAAATTCGGACATTTTTACCAGATCGTTTTGATGAAGGATATGGACTAACTTCCGCGGGAGTCGAACGTTGCTTAGAACAAGGTAAACCCGATTTATTGATTGTTCTCGATTGCGGCACCAATTCATTAAAAGAAGTTGCCCAATTACAAGAAAAGGGTGTGGATGTGATTATTTTGGATCATCACGAACCATCGACCCCAGTTCAGGCGAGAGCATTAGTAAATTATAAACTGGAGTCTCAAGCCGCGAGCTCCGAGCCACGAGCCACAAGCCTTACCACTTGTCACTTGCCACTTATTACTGAATATTGCACTGCCGGCTTAGTCTTTAAATTTCTACATGCACTGCTTAAGGCGATTCGTAAAACTTCTGGTTCTCTTAAAGAGAAAATTGAAGGGATAGATTTAAAAGCTTATTTAGATCTCGTAGCGCTAGCGACGGTTGCTGATATCGCGCCATTAACTGGTGAAAATCGTATTTTAGTGAAACATGGGCTGCGCCAAATGAGCAAAACCCAATTTGCGGGTTTAAGTTCACTGATGCAAATTTCCGGCATGGATGGCGAGCCTACGGGGTATGATTGTGGATTTAAACTCGGGCCACGTTTAAATGCTGCTGGAAGATTGGAATCTGCCATGGCTGCTCTTGAGTTACTTTTAAATGATGATGAGGAAGAATGTCAGAAGCTTTCCAGACAATTAGATATCACTAATCGTGAGCGTCAAGCCGAGGAAGCGCGTGTATTGGCAGAAGCGCGGGCTGATGCAGAAGCTCAAATCCAAGATAAGCAAACATGTGTTTTGGTGCTGGCGCGTCCCGGGTGGCATGAGGGTGTGGTAGGGATTGTTGCCTCACGAATTGTACGGGAATTTTATCTACCAACGTTTGTGATTGCTTTGGATAAAGAAGGAATGGGCAAGGGGAGTGGTCGTAGTATTGATGGATTTAATTTGGCAATGGCAGTGGATTCTACAAGGGATTTTCTGCTTCGTGGGGGAGGGCATACCATGGCTGCGGGTGTTTCAATTGAGGCTAAGCAAATTGAGCCTTGG
>CAZNSF010000100.1:0-3139 GCA_964575565.1 uncultured Verrucomicrobiota bacterium
GTAACGTAAAGAAAATCGATCTTGCGCTTTATAAGGTTGAGCTTACCAGTGACATCCAATTTTCGAGCAAAGATGAAAGTAGCGGTAACTGGATCCAACAAATCCAACTTACAAAACACGAAAAAATCAAAACATGGTCAAAAGATACCGAGGATAAAGGCGATTACGAGCCAGGCCAAAAAGCCTTGCGTCTTGATGAAAAACTTCCTATCGGCGCTTATATTCTCGAGGCAAAAGGCGATACACAAAGTGCTCGAGACCTTCTTCTTGTAACAGATACCTCATTGGTGTTAAAAACCTCTGGTAAACAAGCGCTTGCCTATTTCTGTAATGCCCTCGATGGATCCCCCATCGAAAAGGCCTCTGTAAAGTTGTGGGAGAAATACTCCAACGGCCAAGAATATCTTTGGCGCCAAAGCACCAAAGAAACGAACCAAGATGGGATTGCTGTTTTTGATTTAAAAACCGGCCAAAATTATAATGAGCTTTTTGCCAGTGCCGCAATCCACGATCGCCAAGCCTATAGCCTTGGGAACACCTACGGATACCAAACGCCAGAGCAAGCTTGGCGAATTTACGCTTTTACGGATCGGCCGGCTTATCGTCCAAAAGAAGAAGTCCAATGGAAATGGATTGCTAGAAAATATAATGGATCAGTCTATTCAACCCCATCGGAGGAAACCATTGAATTCGAAATCATGGATCCGCGTGGAACAAAAATCAAAGAAGGTAAGACGAACTTAAATGCCTTTGGCAGCGCTTGGGGATCCTTGGAGTTAACCGAGACCATGCCGCTTGGTGAATACCAGGTTACTTTTTGGGATAAAGGCCGCAGCCATCATATCGGTAACGCCGCTTTATTCCGTCTCGAGGAATATAAACTACCAGAATTTAAAGTCAGTATCGAAACCCCCGAGGAAGAAGGGAAAAAGAAGACGTTTCTTTTAGGCGAAAAAGTTGAAGCAACCATTCAAGCCGATTATTATTTTGGCGGCCCGGTTGCTAATGCCAACGTAGAAGTTTTAGTTCATCAAAATCCGTTTTATCATAGTTGGTATCCACCCCATGATTTTCCATGGTTTTATGAGGATATGATATCACCCTACCAACGGCATTATTGGGGCGGTGAGGGTCAAGTTATCAAACGCGAAGTTTTAAAAACAGATGCTACGGGTAAAGTTAAAGTTGCTTTTGATACGCCGCGTAATTCAGGTCAAGACTTTGAGTATCGTATCGAAGCGCGCGTGACAGATGCTTCGCGTCGAGAAATTGTAGGCAACGGCACGGTACGTGTTACTCGCCAGCGTTATCATGTTTATCTTTACCCCAAACATTGTCTTTATCGCCCTCAAGATAAAGTGGAAATAAATATCAAAGCGCTCGATGCCAATGAAAAACCCGTGCAAACCGAAGGCATAATTAAAGTAACACGAGATTATTGGTACGAAATATGGATGGATCCTGATGGTAAAGAAATAAAGGGCGATGAACTCGAATCTCTTCGTCAAAAGGGTGAAGGTCCTTATTCTCCAAAAATTTTACCAAGGAAAGGTTCGGGGAGGCTAGCGGAATGGCAATTCAAATTCCGTGGGTATCAACATGATGAAATTTTAACTCGAGCCGTTAAAACGGATGTGCAAGGAGAAGTTGATTTTACGTTTACCCCGGAACGCGAAGGCTACTATCGCATCGCTTGGAACAGCCAAGAAAAAGAAAATCCTATTAAAGCTGAAACCACCGTTTGGGTTGCTACCCATGCCACTAGCGAACTTGGATATCGCCATGGCGGAGTAGAAATTATTGTGGATAAAGATACTTTCCATGTTGGCCAAAAGGCACCGGTGATGTTAAGCGCGCCGACCAACGAGCGTTATATCCTTTTTAGCATCGAAGGCGAGGATCTCTATAGTTACCAGCTTATCCGAATGGCGGGCACCGTAAAATTGATTGAGGTGCCTATTGAAGAAAAGCATGTGCCCAATATTTTTCTAAGCGCTGTGATGGTCCATGACCGCCAATTTTTTGTCGATACCAAACAGGTAATCGTGCCTCCCACCCAAAATTTCTTAAAGGTAGATATTAAACCCGATCGCCAACAATATCAACCGCGCGAAGAAGGCACTCTTACGATCACTGCTCGGGATGATAAAGATAAGCCGGTTTCTGCCGAAGTCGCTTTTGGCCTTGTGGATGAGGCCGTTTATTATATTCAGCAGGATTATGCCGGTGATCCGCGCCAATTTTACTATGGCACTAAACGCCAACAACACATCCAAACCCAAAGCACCTTTCAACAGAAGAGTTATGTTAAACTGATCGAAACCGAAAAAGATCAATTGATGGACGAACGTTTTCTTGAAGATCAAGAAAATCGTAAAAAAATAGGCGGTGTTGGCGGCAAATATCGTCGCGATGAATTCGATGGAGATAGTATCAGTAGTATGAATGGGCTTTTAGAAAAAAATGAACGGTTGAGTGCTAGTTCCGAAGTCGCTGCTGATGCCGTTGGTTATGCAGGAGCGCCAATGGCACAACGGGCATTAAAATCATTACCCGCTAGCAAAGCTAAAGAAGCAAAAGCGCCAGTAGCATCGCCCGAAGCGCCTGGCCAAGAACCTGCAGTGCAAGTTCGCACCGATTTTCGTTCAACCGTTTTTTGGCAGCCGGATGTAATCACCGATAAAAATGGGAAGGCTACGATTAAGGTTAAATATCCGGATTCGCTTACCAGTTGGAAAGCTACCGCGCGTGTTGTAACTAGCGGCAACCAATTTGGAATTGCTTCCGCCGCCACGCAAACTCAACAACCGCTCATGATCCGTTTGCAAGCGCCGCGATTTTTTGTAGTGGGCGATTCCGCAACTATTTCGGCGGTGATCAATAACCATACCGATAAAGAATTAAGTGTAAAACCAGAGCTAGAAACCGAAGGCATTCCTATGCCACCCAATAATAAACCTGGATCTATCAAGGTTGCAGCCCACGGCGAAAAGCGTATCGATTGGATCGTGGCCCCTGAAAAAGCTGGCGCTATTAAATTAAAAGTTACTGCGCGCGGCGGTAAATATTCCGATGCTATGGAAAAAGATTACCTCGTTTATGAACATGGCATCGAAAAGTTTGTTTCAAAATCTGGAAA
>CAZNSF010000101.1:0-3241 GCA_964575565.1 uncultured Verrucomicrobiota bacterium
TTGGTTGCGGCGCGCGAAGAAATGCACCGTTGGCGTGAATATGATTATGTGATTTTATCGGGCAGCACGGAGGAAGACGTTCAAAAATTCCGAGCGATTGTAAAATCAGAACTCTATCGCACAGCGCGATTGACCCTGGAAGAGTTGAAAGGTGAATGATGAAAGTTGAAAGGTTTGATTCTATGATTTTTGATATATATTCCGATGCGTGTAGGAGCCGATGCCATCGGCGATGGGTTATCCGCTCCCGTGAGACCTCACTCCGGCGGGCCGTCAGCGACCTCTTCTACTCGAGAAAGTCTCAATTCTTCTTAAGTTTCTTCATCTCATTTTTCTTGGTGTTAGCTTTTACCACAGTTCAAGCGGCTGATAGTGAGGTAGAAGCCTTATTCAAAAAAGGAAAGTTGCTCGCTTTTAATGGGAAAACTGAAGAAGCAATCGCCGTTTTTCGTGAGGTCATCAAAAAAGATCCAAAGTCTATAGAAGCACATCGTGAATATCAGCACGCTCAATGGCTTGTAGATCGTGAGGCGCTTTTTAAGGAATATGCAGAGCGCGCCAAAACAATGCCGGAGGATGCAGATAGCCTTTATCTCTACGGAAGTTTACTTTGTACGGCAGGGAAGTTAGATGAAGGGAAGAAATATATTGATCAATGCCTTAAGCTGCAGCCGAAACATTATTGGGGTCGCAACAGTCTTCTCGGGTGGTACATGTACAATAGCCAACAAGATCAAGCAAAACAAATCATTGATGAGCTTTTAGAGGAAAATTCTCAAGATATTATCATCTTATTGGCTAAGGCAATGAGTGCTCTTTTCAAAAAAGATCAGAAAGTGGTTGAAGAATGTATTAATAGGTTGCAAGCCGTCCAGACGGATGATCTAGAAAAACAACTCGATATTTGTCGGTTCCTATTTGTTGTTAATTCAGTAGCGGCGAGGGCTCGTTTACAAACTCTGATTGAACAATATCCAGAAGCCCCTGAAGTACTTCTAGCTCAAGCGCAAGTGCTAATTCTAGAAAAAAAATATGAAGAAGCAGAAACTCTACTTAAGAAAGCCATCGCTATTGAACCGAGATTAGCAGGTCCCCATAAAACGCTTTCCCAAGTTTACCATGACATGGGTCAATATGATGCTGCTAGGAAAGAATTGGAAATTTATGATAGGCTTGCTACTACAGAAATATCCGTCCAATTAAAACAAAGCGGTGAAGTAATTTCAGGACAAGAGAATGATGCCTCTCAATATGAATTCCTTGGTTGGACTTACCTCGAATCTGGAGATCCTGAAAAAGCGGAAACACAATTCCGAAAAGCCATTGAAAAAGATCCTTCCCTGGCAACAGCGCGATATCAATTGGCTGAACTTTTATGGAAGATGGAGCGAAAAGAAGAAGCTTTTGGTATAATCGAAAAAATCGATCAAGTTCCTAAAAATGAACAATGGCGATTTTACTCTTTAAAAGGGAACCTTCTTTATAGTGAAGGAAAGATTTCTCAAGCCAATGGAGTTTGGCAGACTGCCTTAAAAGAAAGTCCACCGGATAAAATAATTCGTGACCGGTTACAACATTTTATTGATACAACAGCGTTGGGCGAGATGCCAAAAATAAAGCGCATTCAAAATATTAAACAACCGCCTTGTTTGAGGAAAGATTACTGTGTTCCAGCTTCCGTAGCCACGGTTCTAAACTTTTGGGGTAAAAATGTAGATCCCGTTGAAATTGGAAAAGATTTTGTGGGAAAAGGTCCATCTTGGGCTAAAACGGTCAAATTCTTAAGGGCACAGTCAGGTTTTTCATGTTTAGCTTTCCGTACAACGCCGGAAGCTATTAAGATCTGTATTGATCAAGGAATTCCACCGATTCTATTAAGTCTAATCGTTGAAGTAGACTTGGAAAAATCTGAAGTCGTGGGACATGCTTCTACGGTGGCAGGATACGATGATACTCTTCAATGTCTTCTTACAATGGAAAGCAGTTGGGGCATGGAAGAGCGAATCCCATATGGTGATATTCGTCCTGCAATTGCCTGTATCCTTATACCAACCAATCAGCAAGTAGAAACAAATGCCCTTGATATTAAAGAGGGCGAAAAGCTATTTGAGCTTATCCTGGCTTCAGAGGCAGGCGATGAGAAGAAGGCTCTTTCTATCTTTTCGGATTTAAAAGAAAGTACAGCCGAGGGCAATTTTTTAATAGCAGCATCTTTTCTTAAGAAATCAAAATGGCAAGAAGTTCTACCTTATTTGAAAAAGACTATCGAAATTTTGCCTTTTAATGTTTCTCTTCGAGTTTTTACAGGATTTGTGCTTATCGAAGCAAAAGAATACAAAGAAGCCATACTTCATTTTCAAAAGGCCTTGGAACTTGAACCGAGTTCCACCAATACACATGTTCTTTTGGCGCGCGCTTTAGCAGAAAGTGGAAAACCTGAAGAGGGTTTTAAGGTGATGGAATCATTACCACGTTCAGAGCTAACAGCTCCATATGATCGCTTTCTATTAGGAACTTTAGCACTGCAACTTGGGAAGATGGAAATCGTTAAAGAACAGTTAAAGTTTTTAGATCTCATTTCACCAGAATATGCCCAAATGTTACGAGAAAATATGAGGGTAGAATTGAAAGATAAGACATCAGAGGATAGAGATAAGAAGAAATGATCTGCTTCTTTCAAAATAATTTCTAATTTTTAACTTTTAATTTCTCATTGTATGAAGACTAAAACCATCATTCTTGGAGTTACTGGTTCTATTGCAGCCTATAAATCTGCGGATATTGCGAGCCAACTAACCAAGCTTGGTATTCAAGTCCATGCTGTTTTAACGAGTGATGCTACCCATTTTATTACGCCTCTTGTTTTAAAAACACTTACAAAAAATCCTGTAACGACTAGTTTATACGACGAAGAATTGGGGGGACGGCCTACCCATATTGAACTTGCGGATTCGGCCGATTTACTTTTAATTGCACCAGCTACCGCCAATATTATAGCCAAGCTTGCCCACGGAATCGCTGATGATGCTCTTACAGCAATTGCTCTAGCTACGCGCGCGCCTATTTTAATCGCGCCTGCAATGAATGGCAAAATGTGGGAACATCCTGCGACCCAAGAAAATACGGCAATTCTTAAAAAACGCGGTGTGCAATGGATTGGTCCAGAAAAAGGTCTTCTTGCTTGTGGTTACGAAGGTCTTGGCCGCTTATGGAATCCTGATAGAATTGTTCAAGCTGCTTT
>CAZNSF010000102.1:0-7315 GCA_964575565.1 uncultured Verrucomicrobiota bacterium
CCATTACGCGCTATACGCGTTGGTAATACACAATCAAAAAGATCCACTCCTCGTGCAACCATTTCTACCATTTGGCGCGGAGTCCCAAGCCCCATTGCATAACGTGGTTTATCGACAGGAAGGCTAGGCACCGTTGCTTCTATCGCACGGAACATTTCGGTTTCCGGTTCGCCCACACTAACCCCGCCAATGGCATAACCATCAAATCCCATCTCAACTAATTGCTCGGCGCATTGACGGCGTAAGTAATCGTAAGACCCTCCTTGGACAATCCCAAAGATCAGATTTTTGGCGTTTTCATTTTTGTAAGATTTACATTCTCGTGCCCAACGGATAGAACGTTCCACCGCTTGGCGCACACCTTCTTCTTGGCATGGCCATGGTGGACATTCATCAAGAACCATCCAAATATCAGAACCGAGCGTTGCCTGGATTTCAATAACCTCCTTCGGCCCCAGAAAACAAGAGGCGCCATCAATATGCGATTGGAATTCAACTCCATGCTCATGGACTTTCCGTAATTTCGCTAAACTAAAAACTTGGAATCCGCCGCTATCTGTAAGAATTGGCCCGCTCCATCCTATAAAGCGATGTAAACCGCCCATCTTACGAATGATCTCAAGACCAGGACGGAGATTAAGGTGATACGTATTTCCAAGAATAATTTGTGCTCCAAGCTCCACCAACTCTGCAGGCGACATCGTCTTTACAGATCCTTGTGTTCCAACGGGCATGAACTCCGGTGTTTCAATGATGCCATGGGGTGTGGTAAGCCGCCCAAGCCTTAAACCTTCTTTAGAAATGGAATAAGTAAACACTCTTCATCAAAACCATGTTTAAATCCTTAACACAAGATACAAACTATTCCAGAAGTAGATCAAAACTATTCTCCTCCTTGACAAGGAAGAGTTGCCTCCTTCGCCAAAGCAGCTTTGGCTATAGGCGGCCGAGAGAGGAGGTTTTTCCTCCTCGTAGAAAAAGAGGAGAGATCAAGTCGTAGGTTGATGCAAATGCGCCCGTGGAACTCCATGATTTTCCAGATTATCCAAAAGGATTTTTAATCCCGACTTCGTTTCCATAAAAACGTTCAAATAACCGCCTTTTCAATTCAACGTTAGATAAATTCTTGGGGAAGGATGCAAGAACAATTTCTCTGGCTGCGTCGAACATAAGAGCGCCCATCATGAAACGTTCTTCACCAGAACGAGCCATCATCATTTGTTTAACCTTTTCTTGAATCTCTGGGGAGGTATCGTTCATTTTAAACTCTATTTTAATAAGTTATCTAATCCCAATCTCTTTGTCCATTCATCTAGATAATTTCGGTCGCAACCAGTTTCTAGGAGATTTTTAACGTCTCGCAATTGTAATTCAGAATGAGAATCTTTTGCCCAAAAAAGCTTGGAAATAATGAGATCTTCTTTACTAACAATATAGGTAGTAAAATCACCAAGAGAAACTGTCTTTTTCCTTGTAAACTCTAATAAACGGTATTCGTTCTTTTTTCGCACAATGCAATCTACCTTAATAACACTTTCCTGATGAATCAGGTTGAAGATCGACTCATGAGACAAAGAGTCTTTGATAGCTTCTTTAGAAACATAATATTCAGCTTCCAAGAGTTGAATGAGCGTACTGATCTTTGCAGGTTGCAATTCGATTACAAAATCAATGTCTCTGGTCATTCTCGGTTGAGCATAATAATTCATCGCGATAGATCCAGTGAGCATATAAGGAATACCCGCTTTTTCAAATTTAGTAGAAAGATCACGGACGATATCAATTTCGTTTTTCATAGCATCACTGTATCCAATTGAAGATAAAATAGAATTTTATCATGCAACACGAGCTTTTTTCGCGCCAAAAAGTCACGAAAATCTTTCTCTTCTGAACTGGATAATGATTTTATCGAATTATCACTCGGTCGGTATAATATGGATAATAGTCGTAAAAAATGGATGAATAAGTAGTCTTGGTGACGGTTTTAGGTTGATAACTCAGGTTTTTATCGCCATGTTTTTCTCCGGTTCCTGAAAATATGGAAAACTCATTAACAACAAGTACGCCTGACAAAGGTGGTTAAGATATTTTACATACGGAACAAACTGAAATTAGAAAAAGGATTTTGCAGGAACAGAGCTTTAAGATAGGAACAGCTGCGTTGCGCAGCGAGTGATAAAATCTCGAGCAAAGTTCGTAAAGAAAAATAAGATATAAGATATGAAATATTTTTGGAGTAACGTGTCAACAATCACCTTCGCAGGCGAACATGTCGTTGAAGTTTTCAGCGGAGAGATTAAAAGCCTTGCTTCGCTCGATAAACCTTCAGCGCTGAAACTTAACTCTATTCGTTGGGGACCAGGTATGAACACAATGATTCGGATTCTGTTGCTCGCATTCATCACACTGAGTGCATCTGGCGCATCTGATGAACTGCATGAACTCGGCCAGAGAATGATGACGTTTCACACCGGACCCACAAAGGAGAAGTTCGATCGCATTCAGGAGTTGATGAAGAAACATCTTTCAGAACTGGAGCAGCGGGATTCAGGGACAAAGGCACTGCGAACAGCCGTTTTCCTCGCACGAATAAAACTGAAGTATGGATGGAACCTCGCTGACATCGGGCATTTCGACGATTTGGCTCAGGAAGTTATCGCAGGGAAGTCTGAATTGGCGCGCTACGCAAACGATGACCATGCAGTTGATCCAACAAAGCTTGATATTTGGTGGTGGGAGTATTTCGCAACTGGCGATGATAAATATCTCGCACAATTACTGAAGCAGACGGGCGATCTTGACGACTTGATGGCGACCAAAGGCGACCTTGACAGTTTTCGTCACAGGGTTGTTCTGATGTCTGTTGCCAACTGGTCTGTGAAATCCAATTGCAGCAACGCTCCGAGTGTGTTGAGATTTGTCAAGAAGGCGATTGATCAGGAAAAAGACGCTGGCCGGCATAGATTTCTCGAAGAGTGTATACAATCTGCGGATCTCAATGAATCCCCAACAAATCGATGAGCCTAACAGACTCAGCGATGAAAACGAAAAACGTGTCAGTCCACGTAATCTTATATTGACTATTGACAAGTGTTCTTTTTGATAGACTTGGATAGAGGGGCATGCCAAGAGCGCCGAGGATAGAATTTGCAGGAGCGATTTATCATGTGATGAGTCGTAGAAATCGGGGCGATCCAATTTTCCGGGATCAAGTTGATCATGAGATTCTATTTCGGACATTAAGTGATACATGCAAAAGTGCTGGATGGGTGGTGCATAGTTTTGTTTTTATGCGGAACCACTATCGTCTGCTTATCGAGACTCAAAGGGCTACTCTTGTGAGGGGGATGCAATATTTAAATTCGACTTATTCGAAACGATATAATGTACGACATAAAACGTTTGGACGCATGTTTCAAAGTCGGTATAAGGCATTGCTGGTTGATGCTGAAGAGGCAGAGTATTATACAAATACGGAAAGGAGTGTAAATGCTATGAGTTTCCAAACATCACGAGAGATTGCTGCTCCTCCATCGAGTGTTTTTGCTGCGTTCGAGGACAGTGCGCGCCTACAGATTTGGTGGGGGCCGGCCGGGTTCACTAATACTTTTAAGACCTGTGAGTTCAAGTCAGGAGGTAAATGGTCCTTCGTCATGCATGGGCCAAACGGGAGAGACTATCCAAATGAAAGTGTCTTTCGTGACATTGAGCCATCCAAAAGGATAGTGATCCAGCATGTATCAAAGCCAAGATATCTTCTTACTGTAACTCTTGACCCAACAGACAACGGCGGTACATTTGTTCGATGGGATCAGGAGTTCGAGAATGCAAAGGTTGCCAGTGGTATTAAACACATCGTTGTGCCAGCAAATGAGCAGAATCTTGATCGGCTGTCGGCGGAAGTGTTGCATAAGCATGGGGGCGGCTAATAAGTTTTCTAATCGTCTATAGTGATAGAGACTTCACAATATCCCACTAAAGGGATAATCTTTCGCTATGAAAGATACCGAATCTCGACGTAAAGAGCTTTATCAACTTTTAGGAGATTTACCGGATCGGAAACGTCCGATTTCTGCTCGAAAAATCCTTGAGGAAGAACGAGAAGGATATGTTTTAGAAAAACTTGCGCTTGATCTTAATGGCATCGAAGAAGTCCCTGCTTATTTTGTTCGTCCTAAAAAACTTCAAGGACGCGTCCCTTGTATTCTCTACAATCACGCCCACGGCGGTAATCACAAACTAGGGAAAAACGAATTTATCGAGCCTCACGAAGTATATTTCCAAAAACCGCCCTATGCGAATGTCTTTACAGACAAAGGTTATTGCGGTCTTTGCCTAGATGCTTGGAATTTTGGTGAACGTTCCGGCCGTACCGAAACAGAACTTTTTAAAGAGATGCTTTGGCATGGTAAAGTTCTCTGGGGCATGATGGTTTATGATAGCCTGCGAGCCATTGATTATCTTTGCGGCCGACCAGAGGTAGATTCTAACCGCCTAGGCACGCTTGGCCTTTCAATGGGCAGTACCATGGCATGGTGGACTGCTGCTCTAGATCCGCGTATTAAAGTAACCGTTGATATCTGTTGCCTTACAGACTTCCAAGCGCTGATCGAAACTCGCGCCTTAGATCGTCATGGCCTTTACTATTATGTACCGGGTCTCCTTAAACACTTCACTACAGCCCAGATCAATGCCTTAATTGCCCCGCGGCCCCACCTTAGTTTGGCAGGTAACCGCGATCCGCTTACGCCACCGGCGGGCTTGGATCGAATTGATCAAGAAGTAAGCAAAGTTTATACTGCCCAGGGCGCAGCTGACCGGTGGAAACTTTTGCACTACGATAGCGGCCATCTCGAAACTGCCGCCATGCGTACAGAAATTATAGAATTTCTTGGCCGATGGTTATAAAACAAATTTCCAAAGCTTCTTATAACTTCAACTGGGCTATCAGCTGATTTGCTTTTTCCACCACCTTCGGGTCCATTTTTAATTCTTTTGGCCAGCCACGAGTGTAACCTTCGCCTGGCAATTTAGCAGTGGCATCGATCCCCATGTGACTTCCTATATTAGGTAACGTCGGTGCATGATCCAGACTATCACTGGGGCCTTTGCTAAATACCGTATCTCGCTGTGGATCTACGTTGGCACAAATATGAAACAATACATCACTTGTATTTTGAACATCCACATCTGCATCGACTACCACAATAAACTTGGAAAACATCATTTGTCCCATCCCCCATAATCCATTCATGATCTTAAAGGCATGGTAAGGATATTGTTTTTTGATACTGACAAATACAAGATTATGGAAAACGCCTTCGGCTGGCAAAGCCATGTCCACGATTTCCGGGAAGTTCATCTTAAAAATGGGCAGAAAAATTCGTACTGTAGCCGTCCCAATATAAAAATCTTCCATAGGCGGTTTACCCACAATGGTGCATGGATAAATGGCATCCTTGCGGTGCGTGATACATTCCACATGAAAGACTGGATACGGATCTAAAGGCGTATAAAAACCAGTATGATCCCCAAAGGGTCCTTCCGGCCGTATCTCGCCCGGCTCGACATATCCTTCCAAAACAAAATCAGCATCGGCAGGCACTTCCAAATCATTGGTCTCGCACTTCACAAGTTCGATTGATTTTTTCCGAAGAAAACCAGCAAGCATCGCTTCATCAAGTCCATCAGGTAAGGGAGCCGTTGCTGCAAAGATATTTACAGGATCGCCCCCAAGAGCCACCGCCACCGGCATTTTTTGCCCCGTTGAATAATAACGTCGGCCATGCCGCGCCCCTACCTTATGAACCTGCCAATGCATGCCAGTTGTCCAACCATCATAAATTTGCATTCGGTACATTCCCCAATTACGCACGCCGGTATCTGGATCACGGGTAATCACAACAGGGAAAGTAATAAAAGGCCCCCCATCTTCCGGCCAACACTTCAAAATCGGCAACTGATAAAGAGAAAAGTCGCTTGTTGATTTCGAATCTTTCGGTCGATGATGAATCACTTCCTTGCACGGTCCAGTAGAAACCGACTTTGGCTTTGCATAACGAAGCTCTAAGGCTTGACGAAGGAGTGAAATCGCTTCTCCAAAAGTTTGCGGTGGCTTGGCTTTTAAAAGCAAACCTAATTGATCAGCCAATTCATCAATATGATTTACCCCTAAGGCCATCGCCATACGACGAGCAGACCCAAAAGCGTTGATAAGTAATGGGAAACTCGTAGATCGTGGATCGTGGTTCGCAGCTTGAACGGTCGGTTTTTCAAAAAGAAGCGCTTTGCCTCCGCCTAGAGATTTCATTTGGCGGTCTGCAATTTCTGTGATTTCAAGATGAGTGGATACAGGAGTCGAAATACGGAGAAGTTCTCCTGCTTTCTCTAAGGCTTGAACCCAAGTTCGAGTAGATTCGAAAGACATACCCTTTAAGACTAGCACGAAATACAAAACACGAAAGGATGAAAAACAAGGGCCTTACGAAAGACCTTGCCGTATTACTTCAATTTGATTTTGAGTATAATGCATGAGGTAACCTAACGATCCAGCCAACCCAAAATATTGGATACTCATCCATATTCGTTGAGAAGGAGTTAATTGATAAAATTGTTGTTCTTGATCCGTGCGTTTACGGAAAAGTGTAAAAACCCGTGGCAACGAAGTTGCCACAATCAGAATAATAAAAAAGTTAAAAGAGGACTTTAATAAAATCGGTATTAATAAAATGATCCCAACTAACCATAACCACGGTGAAATAGCCGTGACAATCCGTCCGCCATCAAGGGGTACAATCGGGATAAGGTTAAAAAGATTTAACCAAAAACCAGAATAAGCCAAGACAAGAAGAAGTGGGTGGGGATGCCATTGGTAAGCAAATAAACAGGCCAAAGCACCAGCTGTTCCTAGAAGCGGTCCGCCAATACCAACTTCTGCTTCGATCCATGCATTACGAGGAATATCTTTTAATAAAATAAAAGCGCCCATAAATGGAATAAACATCGGCCAACTTGTCTTTAAGCCATAACGGCGTGCTACTAAAAGATGACCGCACTCATGCACAAAAAGGAGAAGCACAAAACCCGCTGCAAACTGCCATCCCAATCCTAAAAGCATAGCATAAACGCCGATACTTAAAATCATCGTTCCACCGGTTTTAAGTATGACCGGAAGAAAGTCAGAACCTCCAGCAAAGCTGGAGGCTTGAGAAGGTGAACCGCTCAAAGCGGTTAATATCTGAGCCGCCTAAAGGCGGCCATCATTTCTCAAACATTTGGAGCTGATCCAAACGATGATCCTCTTTTTCCTGTTGTT
>CAZNSF010000103.1:0-4722 GCA_964575565.1 uncultured Verrucomicrobiota bacterium
ACCAAGTCGTGCAGCTAACTCTAAACCCTTATCTATGGAAGGTTCAGCTGTTCCTGAATAGCAAACCACGGAAGAACCGAATCCTAAGCCCTCCTCTAAAATACGGCTAAGTTTCGAAACATCTCCATTGGCATCTGGGTCGGTGGTGCCTCGCCCAACCATCACGAGGCAAGTTTCTGATCTTTTTTGAATCTTTTTAGTTTTAGCCTCGGCCTGAATAATATTCTCACGACAAAGCCGAAAGATTAAAGAGTGTAAATGGAGTGGTGCCGCATAATAAAATTCAATTTCTGGGAACTCCTTCCGCAATGGAGTAAGTTCGGCAGGAATATCGTTTTTTACGTGGGTAGCGGTTAGAAGCACTATAGGGAGTACGGCTATACGTTTGGAACCGTTCTTTATATTTGCCCTTACTGCTTCATCAATGGTCGGTTCCACAAATTCCAAGAAACCGTAGGTTATGATGCGATGCGGCTCTTTCTTTTTAATCAATTCGGCAAATTGTTCGAATTCACGTACCCCTTCTTCATCGCGGCTGCCATGCCCGACTAAAACGATGCCATACTCTTCTTTTGTGTTTTGAATCACTGCTATTTATAATTTAATGTTCTCGCGCAAAGTCACCAAGACCGCAAAGAAGAAAATATCGCCGTTTCGTCCTCTGCGCCGCTGCGAGAGGTGTTTTAGGTTTTGATAGCCCGAATCAACATAATACTCATATCGCTATAATCTTGTGTGCAATCGCTCAAATTACCATGCCAAGATGCTTCTTTACCGGTAAGATGTTCCCATACTTCAGTAGGATGCTCTTTTGAAATACCATTGGCGAGCAAGAAAGCGGCTATATCTTTCGGCATAAAATCCCATGGCCGAGGAATCACGATCGCATTCCGACGGTCTTGGAGCGCATGGACAAGATGTTTTTGAAACGGCGTAATATCACCGCGGCGATGGAAAGTAATGAATGTGGTTTCATCAAAGCAAACCCGAGAGCGCGATGCCAAAATTTGCGCCGAACTAATCCCAGGTATTGTTTCTACACGATCGCCGCACGCTTCCTCAACACGTTCTAATAATTGGAACCCAGAAAAGTGCACATCGCCCATAAAAACTACTACACATTTGAGACCCGAATGATGATTTACAGCAACTTCTTGAAGCTTAACTACCTGATCTTTGTAATTCATGGTGATGACCTTAGTTGTCGATTTAACTAGAGGTCGAACAAAAGCTACCACGGCATCGAATCCCGCAATAATATCGGCTTTGCTGATAAGTTCTTTGCCGCGTTGGGTTAAGTAACCAAGATCACCTGGACCAATGCCAATACACCAAATCATTTTATAGAGTAGTTAGAAGTTAAAAATGAGAAGTTAGAAATTTATTTAAGCAGTAGCATATACCCTTTTAATCTTGCACCTCTTTTACGGCTAAATCTTAAATAATTCCGGAAAAATAGATTTACTCCTTGGCCAATAGAGATGAACGTAAGAAGCATGTAAATTTTTGAAGCGAAATCCCTCCTGACGTTTTAGGCCGGTTGCTTTTCGTTGAGCTTGCCAGAGATTGGCGCGGGATTCTTCTCCTTGCCATTTTGAATAATGGAATTCATGGCCACGGAAAATTGTTTTGCCTAGTTCCGAATGGCCGGTGCAAGTACAATACCCAAAATGATTCAAACGTTCTGTCATTTTCACAGCTCCCGGAATGATGCCAAGCATTGGATAACGGTTTCCTTGCGAAGTCACGAGTTCTTTTGCCAATAACATAAGCCCTCCACATTCAGCGTAGCAGGCAAGTCCCCCTTCAATCGCTGATTTTATTTCTCGCAGCATCGATTTATTCTGCGAAAGCTGTTCAGCAAATAATTCTGGGAAACCGCCCCCAAAGATAAGTCCATCTACTTTCGATGGAAGCGAAGAATCGTGTAAGGGCGAAAATTCTATAAGTTGGACTCCGTGATTACGCAGATAATCCAAATTCGATTCATAATAAAAATGGAAAGCCTCATCTCGAGCTATTGCAATCCGAATGGATTGAGATTGGGGAGCACGCGCGGCTCGCCGAACAGTGGTTGATATTTTATGATCCATCGGTGATACCATCGAAACAATCTTTTCAATATCCAAAAACTTTTCCGCCAATCGCGCTAAATCTTCTTTCTTCGGCAATTTTCTCTCTTGGCTTGCTTGCAATCCAAGATATCGTTCTGGCCAACGAAGTTCTTTGCAAATTGGAATAGCTCCAAGAATTGGGACTTTAAGTGGTTTAATAGCTTGGCGGAGATAATCCGTATGTGATTGACCGCTTACTTGGTTGAGGATGATTCCTTGGATTCGATTTTTGCCAGCTTCTGCGAGAAAGCCGCGTAAGGCAGCTGCGAGAGATCGCCCTGCTTTTTCGGCCGGTATCACAAGTAGAATCGGCCAGTTTAAAATTCGAGCCAGCTCCATGGTGCTTCCTTGATCAGAACGAACATCGCTACCATCAAAAAGTCCCATTACGCCTTCAACAACAGAAATTTTTCCAGTGCCATGCCGTGTAACTTCTTCTTGAATACCAGCTCTCCCCATCATCCAGGTATCTAGATTACGGCAGGGAACGCCGCAAATTTTCGTGTGATACCCTGGATCAATAAAATCGGGTCCAACTTTGAAGGGTTGAATCGGCAGTCCTTTTGCCTTGAGAGCCGCTAAGAGGAGGCACGTGATAGTAGTTTTGCCACTGCTACTTTGTATTCCTGCCAAAATGAGTCCGTGTGGTTTTTTTGAAATTGAAGGGCTCATGGCAAGTTACCTTAGTCAATGGTTGGCATGTCTTTCAACCCATCTGTAAGGAATAAAAAAATTGAGAATATTTAAAAATATTTGTCACACTTAGGCCTTTTTTAATCATATATATGTAGAAGGGCTAAAGTGTAGGTCTTTCTAAAAAATATTTTAAATGATGAAAGGTAAGCTATGAAAACTAAAACTATAGATCGACATATTCAGTGCGCTGAATATTTTCCATTTATTTTGGCAATGATGGGATTTGTGAGCATCTTTGCTCTTTTGGGAGGTTTTTCCCTATTTATCCATTAAGGCCAATAAAACATCTATTTTTTTAAGACGGGCAAATTTCGAGCGAGAAATCAAGCGAAGGAGCTGAATGTGTAAGGGCACCTATCGAAATAAAATTCACGCCTGTCTTAGCAATAGCAGTGATTGTTTTTAAGTTTACGTTGCCGGAAGCTTCTACTTTGGCACGGCCGTTAATAAATTTTATGGCGCGTCGCATTTGAGCGATATTCATATTATCTAACATAATGATATCTGCCTTGGCTTTCACCGCTTCTTTTACTTGATTTAGAGTTTTGCATTCAACTTCTACCGTGAGCCTCGGCCATTGTTTTCTTGCTCGTAAAACGGCTTCTCGAATAGGATTGGCATGATAGGGAGCCAGCGCTGCTATATGGTTATCTTTAATTAAAACCATATCATAAAGGCCGAAGCGATGATTGCGACCGTCACCGCGTTTAACGGCATATTTTTCTAATGTGCGGAGTAAGGGAGTAGTTTTGCGAGTATCCAAAATGCGAGTGACGAGTGACGAATGACGAGTGGCGAGCTTTTTTACGAAGTGGTTAGTTAATGTAGCAATACCGCTTAAACGTTGGATAAAATTAAGAGCCGTTCTTTCGGCTGCAAGAATTGCGCGTGTTTTTCCATGGATTTCGAGAACCGTTTGACCGCGTTGAACGGGCTTTCCATCTTTGGATCGGAATATCATTTTCGCTTTTCGATCGAGTTGTCGGAAAGTTTCCTTGGCAATTTCCAGGCCGCAAAGGACGCCATTTTCTTTGGCAATAATTTTAGCCTGGGATATCGAGTTAGCTGGAATAATAGCGAGAGAAGTGACATCGCCTTTAGGCCCTAGGTCTTCGCGCAGAGCCATTTTTACGATTTGTGGAATATGGTAATGCATCTAGCTTAGAAATAGAGCGTAAACAGAACTTGCTAATAATTTTTCTGTATTATCACGCATCGGTATAATATGTATAATAGCCGCACAAATACAGCTCACAATCGATTTTTAAACATGTTTTTAGTTAATATTTACAAGTTTCCATCGTAATAAGTTGGGTGATAAAACCATGAAACCAAAATTAGTTATATCTTGCCACGCTGACACGGGGTTTAGTTCACATCGCCTACAGATTAATAGAGATGGCGAATACTATGGCCACCTGGATAACTTTATGGGTGTTTACGCTGTCATGAAGAGCTACTTCAGTGGCAAACTCGACTGTGAAGACGTTCGTATTGAATTGACGTATGGAGAAGAGGTGGGAATGGCTGGTGCCTACGCGGTACTCGGCACACTCGACATTGATGATACCGTAATTGTTGTAGATGTCACTGGAGCACCTACGGAAAAGGACATTACGATTGAGAAGTGCTCAGATCCCGAGTTAAGAAAGTTTCTGGGAGAATCGTTGGTTGGCATTTCATATGAATTATTCGAAGATTGTCCTGATCCCATATCAAATGCAGATGAATGTGATGTTTATGGGGAGCGTCTCCGTAAAGTGTGTTTTCTCGGTATCCCCTGTCGTGGTGGTGACTATAACAGAGGCATGGTAAAAGGTAAGCCCAAGAGTATCGAAGCCGCATCACAAGCCATAATTCAAATTGTGGAGGCCTTTAGCAAAAAGCTATGACCACCCAAGTCGTTGCAGCG
>CAZNSF010000104.1:0-3157 GCA_964575565.1 uncultured Verrucomicrobiota bacterium
TTTTGCCATCCAAATAATTACCAATTACGTTCATTTGCTATCTAGACCAAAAGAGCCATCCCAATCATCTGGAGGCGGATGCCGAAGATAATGCTTTGAGCGTTCCAAATAAATTCGGCTTGGGCCATCCTCTGGAAGAATTTTAAGCGCTTTTTCAAAACATTTTTTTGCCTCGGGCCAACTCCGTTTTTGATAAAGATCGATTCCTTCCTGATAAATAGTTTTCATTTGAGTTTGGTTTGTATCCAAACCGCCTTTTTGCGCCATCAATTCGTATACTCGAACAGGCTGATGTTTCCCTTTTACGCGAAGATAATCTAAAATTCGAGTTTCCACGTCCTCTTTTACCAATTCATAAGTCTCTGGACCAATCATGATTCGTGTATCATAAGCTTTGTTGGCTCCTTCTAAGCGACTTGCTAAATTGACCGTATCCCCGAGAACAGAATAATTTAGTTTGCGCGCATAACCCATAGGGCCTGCAATCATTTCGCCAGTGTTAATTCCCGTACGAAGATCTAATTGATGAAGCTGATATTTTTGATGAAGCGATTGATTGAGCGTAACCATCATCTTTTGGAGTTCAAGCGCAGCAAGGCAAGCTTCCACCGCATGGTTCGCTTGAGGCTTGGGCACGCTAAAAACGGCCATCACAGCATCTCCAATAAATTTATCCACGTAAGCGCCATGCGCCAAAAGAATTTTACTGGCTTCAGCCAAATACGAATTAATAGCGTCCATCAGTTGTTCTGGCGGAGAGCTTTCTGTAAAGGTAGTGAATCCTGCAAGGTCACAGAAAAGGACTGTCCCCATACGTCGATCACCATGCAGATTAATTCCTTTGGGATCATTCTGTATTTCAGCCAGAACATCTGGAGAAACAAAATCGCTAAAGAGCTGTTTCAATTGCCGTCTTTGTTTTCCTTCCACAAAATAATTGTAAGTCATAATGGCTGTAAAGCTGGCAATTCCCCCAAGAACTGCAAACAAAGGCGGCAACCAAAAATTCTGGTTAAAAAGCACAAAACTACAGATGGCAATCCCAGCTAAAACCAAAATGGTAAATATGATTTGCCGGTAAATGAAACGGGAAATAGTGCATGTTAAAGTCACAAGAAACGAAGCGAACAGGATAAATCCCAGACGTATCCAGAGCGGTGTAAGCCGAAGATAATCTCCACGAATCAGATTGGCTAAAGCTGTTGCATGGGTCATTACCCCTGTTTCGTAAGAGCTTATCGGAGTTGCAACAGCATCGAAGGTGCCTGCTCCACTGCAACCGATAAAAATAATCTTGTCCGAAAAAAACTCCATGCCTGGTAGAACTGGAAAATCTTGGATCAGTTCGGAAACATGTTTTGGATCGACCTCATCGAATCCTTTGAATTTCGACTTCTTTTGTTTAACCATCACATCAAGATTTTCTCTTGTTAAGGCAACAATCAACGATGCCGAAACAACCTGATTTTTTGATAGCTCGCTCGATTGGCCATACCACCGAAGTAGGATCTGACCCTCTTCGCCATTCCAAGATTTTTTAAGAAGTTGGGCTAAACCAAGAGCTAAAGGTTTTTGCTTCGATTCATCCCATAGATTCTTGGCAGGATATCTTCGAATAACTCCATCTGGATCTTTTTCAATACTAACAAGGGCTATGTTTTTTTCTGCCGCACTTTTTAAAGTTGGAATAAGATCTGTGGAGGAACCATCTTTAGCAGGTTTTGTAACAAGCCAAATATTTCCTGCGGATTGAATATAGGCAGCAAAAAGATCGTCTTCAAGAATATCGGGTGATACTTCTGGGAAAAGGATATCGAAGGCAATTGCTTTTGCGCCAGCTTTCTTAAGATAAGCAATGGATGCGGCATGCGCCGAACGCGGCCAAGGCCATTGCCAGCCATACTTTAACCCAAGTTTCTGGAGGGAAGGATCATCAATAAGGACAAGGACTATTTGGTCTGGCCATTTTTTTTGGTCCGCTGTCCATTTCGTAAACTGATCGAAGATGTGATTTTCAAAATTGGATGCAATCTGACTTTGGCTTAAAAAAAGGATGATCAAGCCTGTAACAAGTCCAATCCAAAAGCTGGGTTTAAGAAGTCGCACGGATGTAGAATTATCCGAATTACATCGGTTCTACAATGTACAATTACAACCTAAGCATCCGATAATTTTCTAGATTGATACAAACCCCTATTCCATGCAAGATCGGGTGCACTATGAAAATTTTATTAAGTTTATTTACAGTAATTCTTTTAAGTGTGGTAGCGGTGGTAACTATAACGTATGCAGAAGAAAAAGTGGCAAAGGATGAAAACATGAAATCTATCTATAGCTTCACCTTAAAAGATATTGATGGAAATCCCGTAAAACTAGAGCAATACCAAGGTAAAGCGTTATTGCTAGTCAATGTTGCTAGCCGATGTGGATTTACACCCCAGTATACGGGCTTACAAAATTTGTATGCTAAATATAAAGATCAAGGTTTAGTTGTGCTCGGGTTCCCTGCCAATAATTTCGGCAAACAAGAGCCGGGGAATGATACAGAAATCAAAACATTTTGTGCCACGAAATACAGCGTAAACTTTCCTATGTTCTCGAAAATCTCTGTGAAGGGTGATGATCAACATCCGCTGTATCAATTTCTAACATCTAAAGAAACTAATCCGAAATTTAGCGGCGAGATTGCATGGAATTTCAATAAATTCCTTGTGGATCGCAAAGGCAATATCATTGCACGTTTTGTATCAAAGGATACGCCCGAAAGCGAAAAAGTAGTGCAGGCTATCGAACAGGCATTAAAAAATTAGCAATGGTTGTGTGAAAAAATTACTTATACTTTTTGTATCTCTCTTTTCATTCGTTTTTACCGTTGTCTTGGCACAAGAAAAACGAGAGAAGCAAGAGAAGCTAACACCTGATATCGCCAATGAAAAATACGGACCGCATGAGCGTAACGCACTCGATCTCTGGAAAGCAAAGAGCAATAAACCGACGCCGCTAGTCATTTTTATCCATGCCGGGGGATTCATGGAAGGAAGCAAGGAACAAGTTAATCCATTACTAGTCAAGAAGTGTTTAGAAGTTGGGATTTCAGTTGCATCGATTAATTACCGTCTTACTGATGTAGCGCCCTACCCAGCACAAATGCAAGACG
>CAZNSF010000105.1:0-5656 GCA_964575565.1 uncultured Verrucomicrobiota bacterium
AAGATAATCCTCACTTTCGGATTATGATGACGGCAGGCCTCCATTAGGGCTAGGTGAGCCGCATAATTCGATTGCAAATCTAGAAAGGGATCGGTAGCCGAATCGACATGACTAATTTGACCCGCAAGATTAAAAATATAATCTACATTTTGGACAAGTTCGGTTATCCTCCGGCGATCGCTCATGTCAGCAATGCATACTTCGATAGGTCTTTCTATTCCGTGAAGATTGTAACGATTTCCCCCCATTCCTTCCGCCAGAGAGTCGATGATAGTCACTTGAGAGTTTGTAAGCTGAGCCAGGTGACGCACGAGATTACTGCCAATAAAGCCTAACCCCCCAGTTACGAGTATCTTTTTCCCTTGATAGGGTTCAAGGTATTCCATCATAACTGATTAGGGGAAGATTCCGGCGTGGCATCGAAGGAACAGGTTTGTATGCTTTTAAAAAAAATAAACTTTGGCTTGAAGACAAGTTCAAACCAAAGTTTTGGTAACTGGAAAAGGGTCCGAGTTAGGTGCTTCAGACTAAAGAATTGGCTTCGCCCCGCTTTTCGCACGTAGTGATTTACCGGCACTTCTACAATTTGACAGCCCGTATCTTGAATTTTACGGACGAGTTCCACGCAAATCGCTCCACTCGTGGTTGTGGTGCTCATGTGTTCGAGAACTCGTCGGTGAATAAGGCGAAAATCACAATCAGTATCTCGAATTTTAAGCCCAAACGCGAGGCGAACAAACGAATGATAAAGGTTTCCTAAAACACTCCGGTACCACGCATCAGCCCGCGAGATCTTAAATCCATTTACTAGCCCAACTCCCGGGCCAACTTTTTCAGCCAAAGACTGCAATTCTGAAATGTCATACTGACCATCCCCATCCGTATAAAAAACCCATTCCTTGGTAGCTGTCGAGAAACCACTAATGAGGGCTGCCCCATAACCCATGTTGTGTTTATGATGGACCACACGAACCTGTGGGTAAGTAGCGGCTAGTTCGTCTAGGACTTTGCCTGTATTGTCTTTGCTTCCATCGTTGATCACAATAATTTCAAAATCCTTTGTAATTTTTGGCGCAACCCGAAGCGCTGTTTCGACTAGCCGTCCAATAGAGGCCGAATCGTTATAAGCAGGAAAAAAGATAGCTAAGGAGGGCAACGATTCGTAGACAGTGGTTTCCGCATTATTATGCATAATACATACAGACCTTAAGACCTTCCTCTTGTATAATTTTTGACTGAAAACTAATAAATTGGCATGCTTATTTCCATAACGCAATGACAGAGAGAATTTCTGTTTTTATTGAAAGCTGCCGGGTAAAAAGGTTCGTTAGAATCGCCCTTCTCACTTACGGAGCCGTGAGCGCCGCAGTTATTATAAGTCTTTTGGTCGACACCCCTCATATGGATGAATGGGAATGGTTGACTCAGCGTTTTATGGGGGCGGGGTGGTCTAATTCCTGGTTTTGGGGGTTTGCCAACGAGCATCGAGAGATTCCCACTTGGATTCTTGCGATGCTCAATCTTGAACTTTTTGGTTTAGATTTTCGTCTCCAAATGATCGTAAATCTCGCGATCTATTACGGAATGGTTTGGACAATATGGAGAAAGGTGGGTGCGCCCACAAACTCCGCAGCTGGGCTCCTTCTCATCGTTCCTTTTTTTTCTTCTTTGAACTATGAAAATCATACGATGTCAGAGCAAAACTGCATTCACATTTGCCTGTGGGCATTCTTCGGAGGTACCTATCTTCTTTACTACCATCAAAAAGGGAAAATGTTTTTAGTGGGTTTGGCATTACTCGTTCTATCCATCTTTAGTTGCGCAAGCGGAATCCCAGCAATAATTTCAAGCTACCTATTATTTCTCCTTTGGATTCTTATCTACGGCACGAAGAAAGATCGCGGTACTGCTGCACTGGGTGCCATTGTGATAGCAATTGCTATTTCTGTTTGGTTCGTAGGCTACGTTGCCCCGTCCCATCATCCAAAAATAGCTTATCCATGGCATCTTCGATTTTATCGAGGATTGGCAGAAATAGTCTCTCTGGGATTTGGTTACGAGCGCTTCCAACACTTCAACAATATTTTTTCTTATCTATGCTTCGGGATCGTTCTAATCGTCTGTATGTCGGGAATACGATTACTTTTTCGATCATCATCAAAGGAACAAAGTCGGCAATCTGCCTTTTTGCTAAGCCTTACTTTTGGAATCCTTGCTATACTTTCGTCAATCGTAATGGGCCGACTTGGGTTTGGTGACGTTGCCCTGAAAGCATCCCGATACTTTGAATATGCGGTTTTCCTGCCTCTACTTTGCTTTGCACTCTTATTTCAAGCCCAACCAAAGCACCGCCTGTTAACGCTTGTTCTTCTTGCACTTGTGATTGGTGGCAGCTTTGATGACTTTGGAATTAGGCGCTATCTCAATGTTCGTAGTTCTCGACTCAGGGCTAAAGAATGTATTGTAGGGCTACTTAAGTTTCCAAAAAATAATCCATCTGGAATCTGTCGAGATACGTATCCCGGAAGAATTACGGACAGAGTTTTATTGGCTGAGCGCCTGGGGGTGAAATTCACTCGGGCGAAGAATTAGAGCGGGCAGGCATTTTTGCCATGTGGTTGGTTTTCGCTTGGGCCTTTGCATTTTCCGTCGTTACTCAGGCTGGAAGGTGGGGTTAATTATTTGAACGGTGCCGCCCGTTCGAAAACAAAAGGAAAAAATAGCAACTGAGAAGGCAAACATGCAATGTCACCAGAAACATTGGCCTACCAAAAACATCGGAATAGAAAAAATACGCAATGAGCTGAACGCTAGATACTGCAAGAAAAGCTGCAACTCCCCACCATTTCCGAAGCAAGAGGCCAACCGCTGCACTTATATCCAAGATGAGTAAAAATACCGTTCCATACTGCCAAGCTCCGGAAAAGGCTCTAAAATCCTTTTGCCAAGAAAACAGATGACTCAAGTGGACCATCGCGCCCCAAACAAAGATAAAAGAAGCGAACCACAAGAAAGTATCCAGTAACGAAAATCTCTCATTTTCCCGACTCAACTGTTCCATACTGTGATTATCGTCCAAAATTGCAATGACTCATAGAATAAAAGAAGCGCTCGTATAAATGGGAAGGCCTGCTCTTATGCGATGAGTCCACTCGCTTGGTTCATCCGGGCATCCCGCTCTCTGAAAGAAAAGAGAAGTTAAATGCCGTGGCCCAAATGTGAGAGCCATAAATGTGAAGAAAATTCCATCTTTTTATGCTCGGTTTAGACATCCTTTCTGTCGATACGAATCTTGTTAGGAAATTCTGTTCTGAGTAGGAGCTTCTATGAAAAACACGTTCTATATATGGTCATGCATTCTCACACTGGTACTTCCGTTAGTGCATTGCAGTAAAAGCGATTCATCGAAGTCGAAAAAGGGGACTGTCGCAAGCAGCCTCGGAACAAAAATGAAAGCAAAGTTTGCAACCGCAAGTGCTTTGCGAACAAAAGCGCGTGGCGTGACTGCCCTAGCGGCGAGCAGCAAATATAACGTTGATAAACTTATCTCTGATATGGAGTCTGATGCTGAGGCAGCGGGGGATGCGACCAGACACCGCGCGACAACGGCTGCAGCAGACACGGATGGTTTTGGAGCAGTTGCTCCTGCGATGATTAAAAGTGGATTTGACGATTTAGATGATCCAAACTTTTTTGCAGATGCAAATAACCCACCCACAACGGCAGATAAACTCGCGATGATGGCTGCGGAGATGAAGGTCATGGGAGAGGCGTTGTCGACCGACGCTTCTGACCTAACTGCCGAGGAAAAGAGGACAGCCCTTGGAGATATCGCTGAAGCAGCGGTAGGTTCCATCGACAACGCTGGATTAAGCGAGGCGGAAACAAAAGCATCCTTTGGAGATGTTGTTGGTCCCTTGGTTTCTACACTTAACGACGGTGGAATGCCGAGTGCTGATATTTTAGCAGCTATAGATGACATCACTCAGGCGGGAGCCGCTGCTTTTGTGGATTGCACGAACTTGACCGCAGCGGATGCTGTAGGTGCCTTGAAGGATCTCGTACAAGGCACCGTGGAAAATCTGGATGACGCAGGATTAACGGGGGCAGATTTGACGGCAGCCGTTAAGGGTGCCGTACAAGGGGTGGCAACGGAAGCTCAAGACATGGGACTATCAGACAATGCGGCTGAAGCAGCGGCTTTCTCAGAGAATCTTATCGAGGCTGTGAATGACGCTGGGGTAGATGTCGCTTCTTCCGACCTTGCCGCGGCAATTGGAGCTGGAATGGAGGAAGGTGGAACAAGTGCGACAATTTCGGATAGCGCTGAAAGTACCGCCACGACTTACAACCCTGATACCTCCACACCAAACGACGCAGCCATTTCCGCTGACGCACCATCAGAGATGCTTCAATCGATGGCCCTTCACGTTGGTAAATTACAGCAGGGAAAAATAAAATAGGATGCTGGGCTTGCATTCCCCAAAAGTATTAGTGCCCATTGCCTTAGTAAAAGCGACCCCATGAAAACACTATTTTTGCTGGGTTGGGGCACCTTGTTCTGGCGCGGACCCTTTGACTTTGAGAAGCGTGTCCAATGCAAATCTCCCTGTGGAATCTCTCCGGACGGAAAATATCTCCAAGAATTTTACTTTTCTTTTTAATGATAACTGGTTGATGAATTCCCTGGTTAGAATGATTTTTTCCAATGAACTTACTTCTGCTGATTTTTTCTGGAGCTTGGGAATTTGTTCCTTGTAGAAACCCTGCAATTTGTCTTCAGCCTTGGGGTCATTATTTTGAAGTTGCTCCCTGACCCCCATGGCCGCGACTAATGAGCGCCTTTGTTCGTTTGAAAACTGGCGTGTTTTATTTCCGTACCTGCGCAACATGCGGTCAAGACTCTTATTTTCAGCGGTGTGCTCCCCATGCTGGAGAGAGTTTCTTGAGGAACGTGCTTTCCCCTTGGTAGTTCTAGGCCCCGTTGAGAGTCCTCCGTGCAGCCGACACCGGAGTTTTGTGCGCATGGCTGGAGCCAAACAAGAAATCCCTCTCCTATTCTTTGCTCCACACCGTTGACTGGCAAAGAGATCTTGAATCATCGCGGCGTAGGTTCAAGGGGTTCGTTTTGAACGCGTGGGGCATCAGCTCCACCAGAGGGGACTTCCCCTCCGTGCTGCAACCTGATTATTGCCTCCATCTCCTTAAGGAGGGTCTGGGTTCTTTTTACGGACCTGGTGATCGTTGTAATCAACGTAGCCATTAGTTTTTCCATCTTTGTCTCCATTGATATGTCCTCCGTTTTCATGGCCTGCAAAACTTGGTAAAATGATCGCCTGGGACATTTGCATTCAGTCCCCGACCCGTTGTCAGCATGTGATTGCACAAACGAATTGCAGGGGCGTCCAGGATCCTTTTTGGATCTTTTAGAACTCGTCGTGTCGCGAGTGGGAAGGAACGGGCATTATTCCTCCGTACTTTTACCGACGTTAACGGAGCTAATGATACAGCGTCCAGACGTCCAAGATAAAACCCACAAGCTTGAATAGTTTTATCCTTAATAGGTATATTTTCTTCTATTGAATAGAAAAATGCTTGGACGCTTGGACGTTTTTGGTAACTCATCATTATGACTGAAGTTCTTCCCGTGAGTGGT
>CAZNSF010000106.1:0-5919 GCA_964575565.1 uncultured Verrucomicrobiota bacterium
GACCTATTTCATCGAGAATGATAAGGCTTTTTTGGGTAGCATTATTTAAGATGCTGGCGGTTTCGTTCATTTCCACCATAAAGGTGCTTTGACCACGTGTAAGATCATCGGAAGCGCCTACGCGAGTAAAAATTCGGTCTACTAATCCAATCCGCGTTGATTTAGCAGGCACAAACGAGCCTATTTGTGCCATTAAAACAATCAAAGCAACTTGTCGAATGTAAGTGGATTTCCCAGCCATATTCGGACCCGTGATAAGAATGATTTGGCTTTGCGTTGCATCAAGTTGCGTATCGTTGGGCACAAAACCACCTTTGCCCATATGGTTCGGATCAGTTTGCATTACCTGTTCTAGTACTGGATGACGGCCATCTATGATTTCGATGACATCTTCTTCATTGACGATAGGCCGCACATAATTTTGATGGCGAGCTACTTCAGCAAAGCTCGAAAGAATATCAAGCACCGCAATCGCTCGTGCAGTTTCTTGGATAGCGGCTGAATGGCGCGCGGCTTCCTCACGAATCTGTTGAAATAATTCGTATTCTAACTTCATCGACCGTTCTTCAGCGCTCAAGATTTTATTTTCCATTTCCTTAAGTTCCGGTGTGATAAAGCGTTCACCCGTAGCAATGGTTTGCTTGCGGATATAATGAGAAGGGGCCTGAGCAAGATTCGACTTGGTAATTTCAATATAGTAACCAAATACAGAATTAAAACGTATTTTAAGAGATTTGATCCCTGTTCGGTCAATTTCCTGTTGCTGTAATTGGGCAATCCATTCTTTTCCTGAACGCATAGCGGTGTGGAGTTCATCAAGAGTAGAATGGAATCCATCTTTAATAAGGCCACCTTCTTTTAAGGATAAGGGTGGGTCATCAACGATGGCGCGCTGAATAACGCTTTCTAATTCAGGAAATTCATGGATTTTTGCATGCTGTTCTGTCGCAAGCGTGGAACGCAAAGAAGCGCTTATTTCCCGGAGTGCTGGCAGACCTTTTAGTGATAACTTTAAGCCAATCAAATCTCGCGCATTACCTCCGCTGGTGGAAAGTCGGCCAATGATACGTTCAAGGTCTTTTACTTCGCAAAGTTTTTCGCGTAGATCGGAAAGGCATAAAATATTCTCTAGAAACTCGGTAATTACTTGATGGCGCGCGGTGATTTGTTGAACAGATCTTAGAGGATGCGATATCCAATCACGAAGCATCCTTGCTCCCATGGCCGTTATTGTTCGATTTAAGGTATTTAAAAGTGTGGCAGGATGTTCCGAAGGATGTTGAGGATCGAGAAGTTCAAGATTTCGCTGAGTATGAAAATCCAACGACATAAAATCACTGGGTTGATAGGTATGAATACAGTGGACATGGCTTAACTGACGACGCAATTGGTGCTGGAGGTAATGGAACATCCCGCCAGCTGCTCCGATTGCAGCTTTCATATCCTGGCAGCCAAATCCATCGAGCGATTGTGTTTTAAAATGATCGCGTAAGGTGAGAAATGCAGTTTCGTATTCAAAAGTCCATGGATCATAAAAACTAAGTTTAAAATTATCTTCCCCAAGTTTTACGGCTAGTTCCGGGTTTTCGGCAGGGAGCACGATTTCAGCAGGTGAGATGCGTTTGAGTTCTATCAGCAAAGCTTTTAGATTTGATAATTCAGTAAGACGAAGATCTCCTGTTGTGATATCCAGACATGCCAGACCGCAAGGAGTATGATCAGAGGATTCCGTAGAAGTATTTGGATAAATAGCTGCAATAAAATTGTTTTGGTGCGCTGCTAAGTAACGATCAGCCATCACCGTTCCAGGACTTAAAATTTGGGTGACATCGCGTTTGATAATACCTTTGGATTGGCCAGCTTCTTCGAGCTGATCGCAAATAGCTACCTTGCGGCCGGAACGGATGATGCGAGCAATATAACCCTCCGCAGCGTGGTGGGGAATACCGCACATGGGAATACCGTTTCGCTGGGTAAGTGTAAGGTTTAGAAGCCCAGCGATAACTTTGGCGTCTTCAAAAAACATTTCATAAAAATCACCGAGACGAAAGAAAAGTAGAGCATCTGATGGAATCTCGCGCTTGATCCGCTGATATTGCTGCATCATTGGCGTGAGTGTTTCAGACATAGGAAGAGTTTAAGGTTGAAAGTTAAAAGTTAAAAGGGGAAAAATAAGTGCAAGCTAAGTCCCATTTCTTATTCTCCGCGATTTATTTTTAAAATAAGGGCTCTTGTTTAGAGAGATTCTCTGCAATTAAAAAGAAACTATTCTATGTTTCCTGTGTTAAATTAGATATACATTTTCTATCTTGTATAACGGTAAAAATTTCGATCAACTCGATCCTACTATGATTGGATTAGGAAGATATAACTTACTACTAAAATTAGGCCAGGGAGGGATGGGGGCGGTTTTTCTTGCACGCCAAAAAACGCTCCGTCGTTTTTGCGCTATTAAAGTAATTAGCCCGCAGTTTGCCCAAGATCAAGACGCAGCGGAACGTTTCTTGCGCGAAGCACGCGCCACGGCATCGCTTACACACCCAAACCTCGTAAGCGTCTTCGATTGCGATAAGTACGATGGACAATATTTTATCGCTATGGAATACGTGGAAGGACCTAGCCTCGGAGAAATCATACGAAATCATGGAGCGCTTCCCCTTCCTTTGGCGTTGAACTGGCTAAATCAAGCTGCTGGAGGATTAGAATATATCCACAGTAAAAGTGTTGTTCATCGAGATATCAAACCCGATAACATGATTATCGATGCGAGCGGAATTTTAAAGGTCATGGATTTAGGGTTGGCAAAGGAACATTTTGAAGGGGATCAGAGTATGACGATGACTGGTATGGTGATGGGCTCGCCCCAGTACATGAGCCCTGAACAAATCAACGATTCGAAAACAGTAGATCAGCGCACGGATCTTTATTCTCTAGGCATTAGTTTTTATCAGATGCTAGTAGGCAAGGTACCATTTCCCCAAACTTCAGCGGCAGCGGTTTGCGTAGCGCACCTTCAACAGGCAATCCCTTCAGTAGGATTGGCCGATGCCGATCTTACACAAGCTTTGGATAGTTTAATTTTTAAAATGACCGCAAAGAATAAGGAAGAGAGGTTTCAATCGGCAACAGAATTATCTGAAGCCCTTGCGCCATGGATTACAAATAATCCACCAGACCAAGCTTCCCAAGATTTTCTTAATCAAATCAATTTCAACCTTCGCAAAGTATCTTGTCTTTTAGAGCAGGAAGGAATTAATCCGCTTCTTGTTGATTCAAATTTCGATTCTCCTTCTGCTCAAAGTGAACTGCAAGCAGACAATGTTTCACCGTCACCTTCTCCTTCACCAGCCTGGCTTACCTATCTTAAAGGAATTGCTAAAGGAGTTGCCTTTGGTATGATCACACTAGCAATTGTCGTAACGGGCGCAAAAATTCTCTTAAAGGGAAAGAAAAAGCCTCTGCCTCAAGAAACTCAAAAAACAGCAGCGCCCTCTCCTTCTGTAAGCGTTTCTGCGCCAGCGCCTATTCCAATAGTTCCAGCAGCTCCGAAGACAGGTGTTTTGTTAGTAACAACGCAGCCGGGGAAAGCTAATGTAATATTTCGATCGGAATCCAAGCAAAGTCCGGCAACTTTCGAAAAGGTGCCTGTCGGAAAATATTCAGTTAAAATAAAATTACCAGGCTATGAAGATATCCAAAAAGAGAATGTAGAAATTCTCGATGGAGAACCATTAGAACTAAATTTTACGCTTAAAAAGATTCCGGGGTATATCACGATTGAAAGTGATCCGCCTAATGCTGAAGTGATTGTAAGCGGTCAACGACTTGGCAAAACCCCATTTAAATTAGAGGGTCGTGATGGTGAGATGGTAGAATGTTCTTTGCGTCTGGAAGGTTATGAAGATGCTGTCTTAAAAAATATTCAACTAAAAAAGGGTGGCGATAAGCAAAGGGTAGTATTGGCTGCAATGCCAAAACCGAAAATGCCGGACGTTGCCCAATCCGAAGGGAAGATGCCTCCGCTGGGACATGAAAAAGATCAGTTCAATGAAGAAAAGCCGTTGATACGACCAAGAGAACCGCAAATGCAGGAAGGCTTTAAAGACCCCATGATGGGAGGTAGGGAAGCGCTTCCCCAAATACTTGGCTATGCGATTGACTCGGCTCGACTGATTTCTAAAGACCAGTGGGCTGTAGGGAAAAAGATGATGCTCGATGATTGGCGAAATAAGATGAAGGAAAAGAAAATGATGAAGACGGAGACCATTGATAAAGTTATAATAATAGTCGGGAACCTTGTGGAAGGGGCTAGGACATTATCATCTGATGAATTCAATAGACAAAGAGAAACTATTATTGAAGAAGCCGCGCGGTCGATTGGGAAAATGGTGGGACCGCCAATGGACGAAGGGAAAGGAATGCCCGGCCGTAAAATGATGAAGAGATTTCCCCAGCAGCCTCAATAAAGAAGCTTCATCGAAAGATATAAGTCTGGCCGAGGTAGATAATTTTTTATCACAAGCAAGGATTTTAAGTATGAAAACTGAAAACCGTATTGAACAGATCGTAGAAATAACGGCTTTGGTCTTTTTAGCTATTGGATGTTTTATTGTGTTACATCCGTTTGTATCGGCTCTCCTTTGGGCGGCAATCTTGTGTTTTTCGACTTGGCCGGTTTACAGCCGGTTGGAACATATTTTAAGGGGTAAAAGAACATTGGCTGCGACATTGATGACTCTTCTTATTGCGATGATTATTGTAGTGCCCATAGTGGTCCTGGGTGCAAGTTTAGTGGAAAATATCAGAGATGTGGTTGGACGGGTTCGAGAATTAATTCACAATGGATTGCCAGATCCACCATCATGGATTGAGCGTATTCCATTTATTGGGAGTGTGCTTAAAAATTATTGGGTAGATTTAGCACACGATAGCGGGAAATTAATCGAGAAATTAAAGGAAGGATTTAGTATATGGAAATCTTCTTTTTGGGGATACGGATTAGATGTTGGGAAAGCCGTAGGGCAAGCAAGTCTTCAATTGGTTCTTAGTGTTTTCATTGCCTTTTTCTTTTATCGAGATGGTATTGTGGTTGTAGGAAAATTGCATGATGCTACTAAACGGGTGGCCGGTCATCGTGCTCAACATTTATTAGGCATTGTTGGCAGTACTGTTCGCGGTGTTGTTTACGGAATATTAGGAACATCCATCATTTTAGGAATTTTAGCGGCAATCGGTTTATGGGTTGCGAGGGTTCCCTTAGCGTTATTGTGGGGCTTCTTAACCTTTTTCCTTTCTTTAATTCCTGGCGGAGCGCCGTTAGTTTGGATTTTTGCAACAGGCTGGTTGATTTATAAGGGGAAAATAGCGTGGGGGATTTTTTTAGGAATATACGCGCTCGTTGTCATTATCGTGGTAGACAACATCTTAAGGCCTTATCTGATTAGCCGCGAAAGCAAGTTGCCGTTCATCTTAGTATTTTTAGGAATTTTGGGTGGGATTATTGCTTTTGGATTAATAGGTATTTTCTTGGGTCCTATTTTGCTCGCTGTAGGATATAGTTTGGCACAGGAATGGAGTTCTAGCAAAATTGTTGATCATGATGTATAGAGCTCTTCGATTTATCATTTGGTTGTCTATTGGAGGTATAGGAGCAGGCGCTTACGGTGTTATTGCATTTCATCGCGGTGAGTCGCTTATTGCGGCATGGCTTTTGATGGCAGCTTTATGCAGTTATGCCATTGGGTATCGTTTTTACTCTAAATGGATTGCTGCTAGTTTGCTTACCCTGAATGATCGGCGCGCTACTCCATGCGAAGTACATGAGGATGGTCGAGATTTTGTAAAAACGAATAAGTGGATTGTTTTCGGGCACCATTTTGCAGCCATTAGCGGGCCAGGGCCTTTAGTGGGGCCTGTGCT
>CAZNSF010000107.1:0-9465 GCA_964575565.1 uncultured Verrucomicrobiota bacterium
ATATTCACGCCATTGTTCTAATGCCTGGCGTGCATCTTGTTTCGAAGCAGTATCATCTGCGAGATCATCGAGCTGCCGCATCCAAGCGTAAATCGCACACATCGCATCACGTTTAGCACGAGGCAAGGTAAGAAAAGAAAAATAAAAATTTCGACCTGTCTTTCGTGCAAGTTGTCGGCAAAATCGAATGGATTCTTTAAGATCAGGTTTCACAATAGTTTCCCCAGAAACTATCAACTCTCAAAGGGGGCGTCGAGATATCAGTTCTTGTTACTTATTACTTATCACTGCTATATAGTTCATGTTATCACAGGAATCTAACGCGCCCGTAGCTCAATTGGATAGAGCGCCAGCCTCCGGAGCTGGAGGTTGCCTGTTCGAACCAGGCCGGGCGCACCAGCCTTCGCTTTGCCCTCACATGCGTTCGGGGTTGAGCTACGGCTGGCAGGCCATCCTTCGCTCAGCCAGGAGCTGCGGATGATAAGCCAACCTTCTTCGTAAAGTTTCGAGCTATAAAACGCACAAGAATTATAAATCTTTCTTACTTTAAATATTTTATTTCTAATTCATTGAATCCATGCGTATTTTAATTATCGGCTGTGGCTATATAGGTTCTGCTCTTGGGCAAAAACTTATTTCTCAAGGTCACAAGGTTATTGGCGTAGTTCAATCAGAAAAATCAGCTCTCGTGATTCGCAACCTTGGGATTGAACCGTGCATCGCCGATTGCACCACAAAAGAAGGCACTGAACAGGCATGTCAAGAAGGAGCTGATGTCGTTATCTTTTCTATGTCTTCTAAAGGCGGTGATTACCGGAAAACATATGTTGATGGGATGCGATACATCCTTGCCGCACTTCAAAATAATCCTCCTCACACTTTTTTTTACACGAGCAGCACTTCGGTTTATGCGCAAACGGATGGCCAGTGGGTTACGGAGTCTTCACCTACCGAGCCACTTCATGAAAGTGGAAAGTTACTTTTAGAAACCGAAAAGCTTCTTCGAGAAGCGGCAAGGGAACGTTTTAGAGCTTTTATCTTGAGACTCTCCGGAATTTATGGACCGGGACGCCATGCACTTCTGGATAAGCTCCGCACAGGCATTGAAACTTTACCAGGTGATGGAAATTATTGGGTTAACCAAATTCATCGTGATGATGTAGTAGAAGCAATCCACTTCTTAATGAAGCTCGAAGCTCGAAACTCGAAGCTCGAAATCTTTAATGTGTCTGATAATTCTCCCATTCTTCATCATGAATATGCGGCTTGGCTTTGTCAAAAACTAGGCCGTCCCTTGCCTCGCTATTTAGGCGGAGAAAATATTTCTCATCGAAGAGGTAAAGAAGCATCTCAACCGGATCGTCGTATTTCTAACCATGCTTTATGTGAACTCGGGTGGAAACCACGTTATCCAAGTTATCAAAAAGGATTTTTATCCTTGTTGAAGTAAGAGAAAACTTAAATTAGTCCTTTGGCTTCTAGTTCGTTAAGTCGTCTATCGTTGTGTTCATCAATGATTTCGAGACAGCCATGTATATTTGTAAGAACATCCCGGCAAAGATAAGAACCATTATCAGGAGCAAGACCGCTTGTTTCAATGATAGGACGATCTAAGGTAATGTAAACCCAAGCAAACTGTTCACCAGTTAGAACACGAAATTGAAGGTCTTTTTCCCAAACTAAATCAGAAGCAGAGCGAACAGCTTGGGTTAAAGCCTGATGACTATTGCCGATGGTTTGCTCAATATTCCCAAAGCGCTCAAGCCATAATAAGACTAACTCCTGAATTCTTTGCCGTCCAAGGGGTTCAGCAAATAAACCAATAAATCCATGATGCTCCAAGCTCATAATCTTTCTTTATCTATAGTTTATCTAACAAGCATGGATGCGCAAGTTAGTGGAACAACTTTAAAAACCTTTGCCTTTTATCCGCCTTCGCTAGGCCACGGCCCGAGATTTCGCCTTTGTAAAATAAGGCTTCACCGCATGAGGAGGACATTACGAGCGCGCTTGATGGCCAATGCCAGCCGACGTTGGAAATGGGCAGGCAGCCCCGTATAGCGACGGCTTAGGATTTTACCTTGTTCAGTGACAAATTTTTTTAAGACTTCGACATTCCGAAAGTCTAAATCCTCAAAACTGATATTTGGACGACGACGCGCAGAGGCCGACAATGGCCTTTTACGCTTAGAAAATTTCATCTTTTTGGCCATAAGATTTTTATTTTGGAGCTAGAATTCCAGCTTCGATAAGAGTTCGATAAAGGCCGCGTTTTTTTGCTGTGCGCAATCCATTGGCGCTTACCCGCACGCGAACAAAACGCTTGAGTTCAGGCACAAAAAGCCGCCGATTTTGTAGATTTGGATAAAACTTCCGTGGATTAATCGCGGTCGTCTTAATACCTATTCCACCGCTTTTTTTGGAAAGACCGCGTCGGCTAATCGTGCGACCGGTGAGGGGACGCTTTCCAGTTAGATCGCAATGTCGCATAAAGGTAATACTTAAAAGTTAGAGTAGTAAGGGGCTTAAACCATGCCTGGGAAGAGGCGTTAGCGCAAGGAAAAATTTCTTTTGGTATAGAAGTCTGAATTGCCTCAAATTAAGTAGCGCGAGAATGTTGATAATACCATTTCAATTGTTCTGGGCTACTATCTTGATCAACATTTTCTTGATTAATAAAAAGTTCCCCTCGGGCCGGCGGCAAAACTTCTTTGAGCTTCCATTGGTTATCTAATCGTCCAAAGACCCAGTATTCATCAAAAGGTGTTACATCATCATCTTGCTTAAGAATATCCCCGTGTTTTTTTAGTACCATTTGAGCATGGGCACTGATACGAGCAGTAAATTCATCAACTTTATTATCCGTAAAGTTGCGGATAAGCACTAACTCTACTTTACGGATACACAGGTTTCGGAGTTCGGTAGTGATTCCCATGGTTCGCAATTTTTCCATTTCAGTGCGTAGGTTTTTGGTAATTTCAGGGAATAGTTCTTCGGCTTCTGATATGCCAAGAGCGCCTGCCTCTCTAGCCAGCATAATATGGGTGAATACTTGACGGGCTCTTTCGAGCATATCTTGACGGTTCCAAAGTTTATCGGTTTGGACTAAGAAATTAAGCATGCGTTCGATGCGAGTTGCTTTAAGCTCTGTCTCTTTTTCTAACCACGGCCCAGCTGTCCCTTTTTCATCAGCTGTTTCAGAATAAATTTGCTTAACCCCTTGGTCGGTAAATTGCTCAAAAAAGTTTTCGTCCTTTAATATATCGGATTCACGGCTTTGCTCGATTTCTCGGAGCAACCATTTGCCTGCTTGCCGTTGGAAAGTCCAAAATTCTTGGAAACGCGCCGGTGCTTTGTCGCCACGAATAAATTCATTAAGTTGGGCATCTACATAATAATCTCGGGCACTGGCTGTAATGAGTGCTGTAAATTCACGATGATCCTCTTTGTAGGTGTAACGAACATTTACAAGATCTATGTGTTCAATTTTTAATTGATCAATCATATTAATTTCGTGATCGCGAATCATTCCTTGTAGTTGTCGGCAATGTTGAGCATAGAGGTCTGGCATCATGAGCGGTTTCATGGGATCATAAGCGCGCGCTTGCCAACACTGCTGAAGTTGAAGGAAAGCGGACGAGACTACTTGTTCGAGAGCTTGTGGGGCAAAAGAAGTATCGTTCTTGGAAATGAAGTTAAGTAGTTTTTGCGTTTTATTTGCCTTAGGAGATATTTGTGATCGGCTGTAGGTAAAATCTAAATCTTCGTCTTTATTTTTTGTTCGGTTTGAAATGACAATGAATACAACGAAAATAACTATGCCGCCCCAAACTATAAAAAATAACAAAGTTGCTTGAGGACTCATGGAAGACCCACTACCACCATGATGGCTCCCGTGATATCCTCCGCCATGGAAACCACCGCCACCTTTATTATGAACTACAAAGCCGCTGGCTACAAAAGTATGCGGCCAACTAACCTGAAGATTAAAGACTTGCTCTTGATGAGTATTTCCTTCCAGTGAAAGAATTTGTGCCGGCAAAAGCTCTCCACCGCTCCAAAAAAGCAGTTGTTCGCCGGGGGATAATTTGCCAGCCAAAAGAAAACCACCTTGTGCGAGTCGCAAAGGATGTTCGATCGTTGTATGAAGTGATCCCAGATCCGTTTTTAAAACTATAAGGGATGAATAAGTGGTAAAAATTGATTCAACAGAGCTTTCAACTGTTTGGCCGCCTTCCGTGACTGCCCATATTGGATCACCTGGCCGAAGTTTCTCGATGGAGACCTCGCCTTGTGGAGTTTGGATAAGGGTTCCCACCGGGAAACAGCCTCCGCCCTTATTGTGTGCTGCAATCCCGTTGGCAAAGAAGGTATTGGGGAAATCGGTTTGTAGGTTATAAACACATGTTTTGGCATGGATACGCTCGATACGAATAAGCCGCTGCTTACTTAAACCATATCCATCATAACTAAAAACATAATCTCCAACTTTCAGCGCTTCGGAGGTCTTAAACGTACCATCTCCGACATAAAAAGGATGTTCTGGGGTTACTCGTAAAATGATTTTTTCTGTGGTGACCGCTAAGTATTCATCTACCTCGTGTGTAAGCACATCGCGTACAGAGGTAGTAACTACTTTGCCATCGAGAGTAAAAGCTAGTAATTGATCTCCAGGATGAACCTCGCTTATAAAAACTTGTGATCCATCAGATCGCAAGATAGGTGTATCGGGTAAAAAACAGCCTTTGTTATGGACAAGTAAATCATTTGCAAAATAAGTGCCGCCTGGGCTTACAAGAAGATTATAGGCAGGTAATTCCGCTTTGACCTCGCTTATTGATGATATAGGGATGTTTTCAAGTTGACCATTTTCTAAAAGGTAGATGGTATCACCTGCTTTAAGATCGGAAGCCATGCGAAAAGTGCCAGGAGCGATTTGGAATGGATGTTCGGATGTGGCTCGAATTTTGTGCTCTCCAAATAAGATCTCTACATATTGTTCAGGATATACTTGTACGCTTGTTTGTACCTTTGCTAAACACAGTTGATTATCAATAACCGAATAGATGCTATCACCTGGTACAAGCTCTTCAATGGGGGTGGGACCTTTTGGTGTAAGAATCGCTGTGCCTTGCTCTAGACAACCTCCGCCGCCTCTTGCCCAAACAGTGCCATTGATCGTAATTACCCAAAGGCAGATAATTGCAAAAGCAGTTAGCTTCTTCAATGAACGAAGGATGCCAGAATGACCAATAATTTTTTTTTCAGACATTTAAAACTCCGGCTTAAAACCGTTTTCCGAATCCTTTAACGATGATTTTAGTGGAGCGCAGCGATCACACCGCCGAGTACAGCCGCAGCTACTACTAAACTTATTCCAAGAATACTGGCTCCGACGACGATGCCGAAATAATGGGCAACAGCCATATTCCCGCGCGCAATCTCTTTTTCTTCGTCCAACTTCGGTGTCATGCGTTCAACGAGGCGTGGCAATATTCGTGTGGATGCTAGTACAAGAGCTATTCCAACGATTCCGCCAACGATCGAAAAAATGACTGCCCAACCGATATTTTGTGTTACTTCATTTAGCATAAGGAAACTCCTATTTAAGATTTTAAGGGTTATTTTTTAGGTCATGTAAAAATCTGGTTCGCTTTTAAATTTGGATTTGCTTATTCGGATAATGAGCTTCATTTTTATAAAAAGCATTTATAAAAGTACATTTTATTTGTAATCGGTAACAAAGGACAAGGGAGGTTTTTCTCCTCTGAACCTAAAAATCAAAGATATAACACTGTTTCCCTATGAAAACCCATGAATTATTAAGAGAAGTTTTTCAAAATAGTAACGTCAAGCAAATTGCAGATGAAATGGGTTTATCCGTTTCGATGGTTTATAAATGGGCCGAGCCATCCACAGAAACTGGAAGTGGTACTGCTAATCCTTTGGATCGAATTGCGGTTCTTGTACGTTCCACGAATGACCCCAAAATTGCGCAATGGATTTGTGAGCATGCAGGAGGTTTTTTTGTCAAAAACCATCCTGGCAACAGGCCCCATCCTTATTCTGTGATTCCTGCTACCAACGAAATTGTGCAGGAATTTGCAGATATGCTTTCTGTAATTGCCACAGCTGCTCTCGATAACTCGATATCCAAAAAGGAGGCGCAAAACATCAGGGGGCGATGGGAAGAACTAAAATCTGTTACCGAAGGATTTGTTCGCTGCTGCGAAGAAGGTGATTTTGCACCATTGAAAAATCAACCAGCTATTTCAAAATTTTTTCCAGAGCGTTCGGTATAGCAGCATTTATTTTAAAAACTAATCGTGGATTGCTCAAAGAGGCTCAAAATCGTAGTATGCTTACATGCGTATTTTGATTGTCGAAGACCAAAAAAAAACCGCTCAATTCATTCGCAAAGGACTCCTTGAGCAAGGTTATGCCGCTGATGTGGTGGGTGATGGACAGGAGGCGGAGGCCCAAGCTAGGGCTTATGATTACGATTTGATTATTTTGGATGTGATGTTACCTGGGCAAGATGGGATGGAGGTTTGCCGAAACCTACGACGTTTAAAAATTCAAGCGCCTATCTTGATGTTAACAGCTTTGGGTTCCACCGAAAATAAAGTAAAAGGACTTGATAGCGGGGCAGATGATTATTTAGGTAAACCGTTTGAGTTTAATGAGCTCCTCGCTCGTATTCGTGCGCTGGTTCGTCGTCACCAAGGCGCTAAACCAAGGTTAAAAATAGCCGATCTAGAGTTAGATCTCACCTTGCGAAAAGTGATGCGCGCTGGGCAAGAAATTAGCCTAACTGCCAAGGAATTCGCATTATTAGAATACTTCATGCAACATGCGGGGCAAGTGGTTACCCGTACTGCCATTAGCGAACATGTTTGGGATATCCATTTCGATAACGAAAGTAATGTGATCGATGTTTATATCAATTTTTTACGTAAAAAAATTGATCAAGGGCACAGAACCAAACTTCTCCACACCGTGATTGGTACGGGGTATATTTTGAGGGAATCTTAACAGGGAGAAACTCCGAACCCTTTTTTTTGAGTTATTTTACCTTTTAGAAGTGTATGCGCGCTCTATTTTCAACATTACGCTTTCGAGTAACCCTTTTATACGTACTCATATTTGGAGTTACTCTGCTTATCTTTTGTACGGTGCTCTATATAGTTTATCAACGCAATCAGTCGGCTGATTTCGATAAACTGCTTTATAATCGCGCTTGGAGTGTAGCGAGGAATATTGCAATCAATCAATGGGGAGAACTGGATATTAACCAAAACTTGATTACGGAATCAGGTAAACTTTTGCCGTTTCAACTAGGTAACGAATATATGGAAGTTCGTACTCCCGATGGTAAATCGTTAGCGCGCTTGAATTTAGGGACTTATTCGTTTCCGCTCGATTCCCAATTGCTTTCGCAGCTCCAAGAGGGTCATTATGTTTATAGCACGATTTTTGCGCCTAAAGGAGGTAGACCATTCTGGGGCGAAGGTAATTTACGATTACTTTCCGTACCATTAAGTGCGCGAGGGCACCCACAAATTCTTTTACAACTAGGTGTTAGTACCCATGCCCATGATCAATCGTTAGCGCGCTTAAGAACATTCCTTTTTTTTGTTGGCGTTCCAATTACCATCATTTTGGCTGGTATAGGTGGCTGGTGGCTGGCAGGGCACGCTTTTCAGCCCATCAACCGTATTGTTTCTGCAGCTCAACAACTGGGTGTAGAACGTTTAGAAGAGCGTTTACCTGTGCCAGAGGCAGAAGATGAACTAAAAAGACTTTCTTTAACTTTAAATGAAATGTTGGGGCGCCTAGAAAGAGCTTTTAAAAGCCAACAACGTTTTGTGGCTGATGCATCGCATGAGCTTAAAACCCCCCTTACCATTCTTCAGGGTGAACTAGGTGTTTTAAGCCAACAACCGCGTACGGTGGCCGAATATCAGACATTTCTTACAAGTGCCTCGGAGGAGCTTCAAAGACTTTCCCAAATTGTGCAAAATCTCCTTCTACTTGCCCAAGCTGATTTGAATAAACAACTCGAATTAAGAACCCAGGTACGTCTTGATGAAATGGTATTGGAGGTTATGGAACGGCTTCAATCTTTTGCCAAATCGGTACAAGTAAAACTCGCTATCATGATCGGAAATACCAAAGCTTTTGAGGCAACTGCATCTAACCTTCAAACAGGAACAGAAAAATCTTTAGAGGAAACTCTTAGCGTTTGCGGAGAAGCAGATTTATTAGCGAGCTTGTTTTTTAATCTTGTTCATAACGCAGTTAAGCATTCAGCAGCGGGTCAAACTGTTGAAATTAAGATTTTCTCAACAAAAGACGGTCCGTATGTTTCCGTACGAGATTTTGGTACAGGTATAAGGCCAGAAGATTTGCCGCATATCTTTGAACGTTTTCATCGAGCTGAAAATCCATCACGCAGAAATGTTGCCGGTACAGGTCTTGGTCTGGCCATTGCAAAATGGATTGCCGATGCACACCATGCAAAGATTTCGGTAGAAAGTAAGCCTGCAGAAGGAAGTCTTTTTACGGTTTCCTTTCCGCCTCTCGCATCTTAGAGACGCGCTCTTAGATACTGACCCTTATTTTCTCCTTTTAATCGTTGGCGGCAGTGCGACTTCACCAGTCTGATGAAGGCTTCCTTTAACAAAGGCTTTTGCTTGGGCAAAGCGCGTACTTGTATTGAGATTGAGGTAACTCAAGTGGCGTACCAAAGCTATCAGAAACCTGGAGGCCAGATTTGGGTGGTTCGCCAAAATGGTTTGGAAATCATCATGTTTTAATCGCAAAAATGTGCAATCTGTATTTGCTTCGACATCAAAAGGTCGTGGACCTTCTTCAATAAGAGTCGATTCGCCGAAGAAATCACCCGGCCGAAGAGTAGATAGGATTTTGCGGACATTATCCACAGTGGTAGTGATGATAGCTTCCCCTGTTAAGAGAAGGTACATATAGCTTCCGTGCTCACCTTTTTGGACAACAGGTTTTAGTCCTGGAAATTGTACTTTCGAAAGGTAAGGGAATATTCCTTCTAATTGTTGATCATCCATATCGCTAAAGAGACGAATTCGTCGAAGTTGACCTATATTAATATCAGAGCTTCCTGTTTCAGTTGCGACTATTGGTTTAGGAATTATTTGGTGAAGATCTTTTATTTGACTGCCCTTTTTCCAAACATTCCCACTTTCCTCAAAAATCCATGTTTCACTCGAAACTAACCCTTGCGCAGCCCATTCTTGAAGTAACCCAAGTGTTGCAGGACCATAAACCTGTCGATCATCCGCAAAAATGTAATAACGCAAATTTACGGGCGAGGAAGGAGCCGGTTCCTCTTCTACGACAGATGGTGATATCTTGAGTCCCGGAAACTTTTTAGTAAGGTGTTCAGGGATAGGTATTCGCGCAGTTTTTGAATGTGATGGGTTAGCC
>CAZNSF010000108.1:0-3468 GCA_964575565.1 uncultured Verrucomicrobiota bacterium
AGAGGTCCACCCGGTAGAACTTAAAATTTGAGGGTAAGTTTTAGTTAAGGTCACAAGAGTTTCGCGATCGGTATCTGCATCAAATCCATAAGCATCCACTTTTACCACAAAATTTGAGATATCAGAGGAAGATGCTCGCCAATGGATTTGAAAGCGAATTCCAGTAGCTTTTTTTGATTCTTCTAACAAGCGTTGATAACGAGCTTTGGATACAAAATTACCAATTTCCTGATGAGTATTTCCATCTTGATCCAGAAATTCATGGTTCACTTTTATTACTTCGTAACCCGTAGTTTCTACCTCTTCAGTATAAGCAACCCAACTAAGACAAAGGGTGAATGTAAAAATAAGAAACAAACGCATGACTTTAACCTTAAGTCTATACCTATGTCTAAATTCATAGGATATACAAGCAAAAATTAAGAAAACCACGCCTCATGGATTTGCGGATGTTGTGTCTTGATGGAAAATACATTAGAGTTACTACTTATGGCAATTACTGCAATTTATCCGGGAAGTTTCGACCCACTGACCAACGGACACCTTGATGTTATCGAGCGTGCTAGCGCTTTATTTGAGCGAGTGATCGTGGCCATTGCCCATCAAAGCGATAAACACCCGCTTTTTACAGTTCAGGAACGCTTAGAAATGGCACGACAAGCTGTGCAAACGTTATCCAATGTAGAGGTTGATGATTTCCAAACACTCTTAGTGGATTATGCTCAAACAAAGAAAGCAAAGGTGATTGTAAGGGGTTTACGGGCAGTCTCTGATTTTGAATTTGAGTTCCAAATGGCACTGATGAATCGAACCCTTGCTGCCGATGTGGAAACAATCTTTATGATGCCCAAAGATTCCTATAGCTATTTAAGTTCACGAATTACCAAACAAATTGCTGCCCTAGGCGGCGATATTAGCCAATTTGTTCCTGCCCATGTTGAAAAAGCATTGCGACGAAAATTTTCGATTACTTCCAAATAAATCACTTTTCAAATTTTTAAAATGAAGATAATCCGCATTCTTGGAAATTATGAAAATCAAAATCCATCAGATTCCAGAGGAAGGTTTACATGTAGAAGGTCAGGAGACCCCATCTATTTTGGATATATCGGAACCGCTATTTCGTTTCGAAAATCCTATTTTTTATCAACTTGATATTGCTTGGGTAGGGGATCGAAGTTTGTTAGTTAGGGGATGTATCTCTACAACTATTCGGGCCCAATGTGTACGAACCCTGGATTGGTTCGATTTACCACTGGCAAAGGAAGATTTTCAGTATCATCAAGAAACTATCCATGGAGACGAGGTAGACTTGACACAGCAAATTCGCGAAGATATTCTCCTGCTTCTTCCATCGAACCCAGTTTCGCCGCAGGCGAAATTACCAAAAGCTAAACAGACGGTTAAACCAAAGAGTGGCAATAAGATTTGGAAGAAATTAGATCAATTAAAATTGAAGCGAGAAAATGTTTAACGTTCTCTAAAATCCACTTTTACTATCAAGGAGATATCTATGGGCGTTCCTAAAAGAAAAGTTTCCAAAGCTCGTTATCGTACACGGCGTTCTATGAACCGCTACCATGCCGGGCAATTAAATATATGTTCTAATTGCGGTGCTGCTTGTGTTCCACATCGTGTTTGTCCTTCTTGTGGTTATTACAAAGGACGACAGGTGATGAATGTTAAGCTTAAATAGCTCACAAGTTTTATGAAAATAGCAGTAGATGCTATGGGAGGCGATTTTGCTCCCGCTGCAGTAGTTGAAGGCACTATTCTGGCGCTCCGCAAATATCAAGATATTCAAGAATTATTTCTTGTAGGGGATGAATCTGGGGTTCGTGCGGAATGCCAGCGCTTTGGCAAACTTGATCCGCGCATCACTTTTATCCATGCTTCTCAAATTGTAAAAATGTCGGATTCCGCAATGGATGGCGTACGTCGGAAAAAAGATTCTTCTGTCAGCCGTGCTGTAGAGTTAGTTAAAGAAGGGCGCGCTCAAGCAATTGTTTCGGCAGGGCACACAGGCGCTGCGGTGGCTGCCACTACCATTAAACTTCGCATGCTAGAAGGCATTGAACGGCCCGGGATCGCTACCGTAATGCCAACAGAACATAATCTTTTTGTAGTGATTGATGCTGGAGCTAATATTGATGCCAAGCCAATTCATCTCTTGCAGTATGGCATTATGGGAAGTCTTTATTCCAAACATGTGCTTGGATACGAAAATCCTCGAGTAGGTCTGATGAGCATTGGGGAGGAAGATGTCAAAGGCAATGATCTGACTAAGGAAACCTTTAAACTTTTAGAACGTTCTACCTTAAACTTTGTGGGTAATGTCGAAGGGCACGATACCTTTGAAGGAAAGGTAGAAGTAATTGTTTGCGATGGCTTTGTGGGCAATGTTGTTTTGAAAACTGCGGAAAGTTTGGCAAGCGCTCTTTTCCGTTGGTTACAAGGTGAATTAACCCAAACCCCCATCCGTAAGGCAGGAGGGTTACTTGCAAAAAATGCTTTCCGCAATATTCGCCGTAGGACAGACTATGCTGAATACGGAGGTGCGCCTCTTCTTGGCATTAATGGAATCTGTATCATTGGCCATGGAGCAAGTTCGCCCAAAGCTGTTTGTAATGCAATTCGTGTTGCGCGCGAGTCCATTGCCAATCAATTGACCCATCATATTGTTGAACAAATCCGAATTAACCGTGAACGTACCCAAACGAAAAGCTAGTGTTTCGGCAGCTTCTCCCTTGTGTTCTGCTTCCATTGTGGGAACAGGTTCTTACCTTCCAGAAAAGGTTCTAACCAATGCGGATCTCGAAAAAATGGTCGATACGAATGATGAGTGGATCACATCGCGTACGGGTATTCGCGAACGACGAATTGCCGGCCCTCAACAATATACCTCTGATCTCGGTGCAGAGGCCGCAAGACGAGCTCTTGCGGATGCCAAAATTCCTGCAGCAAAAGTAGATATGATCATTTGCGCGACCGTGACTCCAGATATGCCCTTCCCATGCACAGCTTGCTTAATTCAGGAAAAAATCGGAGCTACGAAAGCCATTTGTTTTGATGTAGAGGCTGCCTGTTCCGGTTTCCTTTTTGCTTTGGAAATCGCTCGACAATTTATTATTTCCGGAACTCTCCATACGGTTCTTATAGTCGCGGCAGAAAAACTTTCTTCTATTATAGACTGGAAAGATCGTAATACCTGTGTGCTTTTTGGAGATGGGTCGGGTGCTGCCGTATTGCAACATGCCAAAGCACACCATGGAATCCTAGCCTCTTCCCTAGGATCCAATGGCAGCCATGGAGATATTTTATGTGTGCCCGGTGGAGGAACGCGACATCCTGCTTCTGTCGAAAGTGTTAAAGCCGGACTGCACCATCTAAAAATGGCAGGTAAAGAAGTATATAAACATGCGATTCGTACCATGCATCAAGCAGCGATAGATGCACTAGAACGTTATC
>CAZNSF010000109.1:0-2632 GCA_964575565.1 uncultured Verrucomicrobiota bacterium
TTTCACATCCAGAACGACAACCACACTTTGACTGCCGACCTGCTCCGCAATCATAGAAACCAGAACCGGGTTATCCAAAGCCGCTGAACTGATGGCCACCTTCTCAACCCCCAGCTTGATTATCTTTTTAACCTGCTCCACTGTTTTTACGCCACCACCATAACAAAAAGGCATGCGGCATTCTGCGGCAAGATTTTGAATCATGCGATAGTCCGGTTCAAGATTTTCTGCAGTGGCATCAATATCAAGAACCACCAACTCATCGACCTCTTTTTCGTTAAAAATTTTTACCGCATTAATCGGATCGCCTACATATTTGGGATGTAAAAATCTAACTGTTTTTACAAGCCCCTTATTTTGCACCAATAGGCAAGGAATAATTCTAGGTCTCAACATGATTTATTTAGAGGGTTGCAAAATTTTTAAGGAGCTGGATCCCAGATTGATGGCTCTTCTCCGGATGAAACTGAACACCGTAAATGTTTCCGCAATGGACGGCCGACGCGAACACCCCTCCATAATCGGTAGCGGCCAGTTGATCTTCCTGTCGGTTACAGGAAAAATAATAGGAGTGAAGGAAATAATATCTTGCACCGGGTTCCACATCCTCAAATAATGGATTGTTCTTGGCCGGTTCAACGTCATTCCATCCCATGTGAGGAAGATGTGTTGCCTGATTAAAACGCAAATGATCAAACTTTCGCACAGATCCATCGATCCATCCCAGACCTTTTAAAATGCCTTCTTCACTGTCTTTGGCCAGCAATTGCATTCCAACACAAATACCCAACACCGGTTTCTTATCATGCAAAACATGTTCATCCAGCGCGTGACGCAAACCGGATTTTTCAAGTTCACCCATTGCGTGATCAAAAGCGCCTACACCGGGAAGAACGATTTTAGTGGTATTCTTTAAATCCTCCGGCCGCTCTGCAATGATAAATGGGATATTGAGTCTATTGTAGATATTGCCAATCGCTTGAATATTTCCAGAACCATAATTAATGATGGCAATCATCGCTTGGCCATTCTTCCATCCAGGCGAAGCGCTGTCATAACTTTAGAACCAATAAGAAACAAGCTCTCTTGCGATTTGTAATCTCGAAAAGACTTATTTGGCGCATCCATATAACCTTGAAGTTCATGACATGATACTCCAAGTTTAGTGGCCACATATTCAAAATCATGGGCGATTGTGTTTTCATCATAAGGTAGTCGGGACAATTTTTCCAATGCCGCTTCTCTGGTCATCTGCTGGGTTAAAATTAAGCTGGAAAACTGAACCTTTCTTGTATCATAGCCAAACTTTTTGGGTAGCCAATATCCTTCATAAAATTTCGTAAACCGAGATTCAAAATGTTTTTGAGGATACTTTTGCCATCCAAAATGGTCGACAAGGAAATTCATGGCCTGTTCTTTATTATAAGGAACATGGTTCAAAGGCGTGACCACACGGATGCCCTTAAAGTATCGTAAGTAGACCTTGTGTTTCAGGATATTGCTTAGGGGAAAATTCACAAGCGGGCGTTGTCCAAATCGGTTATGAATATCTCTTATCTGTGTGGTATCCGTTCCATAATAAAGCCATTCCAGTGGATTTCTTACACATTCGGTTGAAATATTTGCTCCCGTTAATATGTATTTAATCTTATATTTTTTAGCAAACTTATACATGGTGGCAAAAAAAGCATGGTCTTGAGGCAGGTCAATATGTGAGACTCCAGATTTAAAGAAGGCGAGTTGAAGATCGCGCATTTCTTCCCAGTCGATGACCTCGGTATAGAGGTCTAAACCCAACTTTTCCACCAGTTTTTCAATATTATTGACCGCAATTTGAGAGTTCCAGCCGGCATCCACATGAAAAACCAATGGCCGAAGCCCCAGTTTTTCTTTGGCGATGTAGGTTAAGTACGAGCTATCGATACCACCGCTCATTCCCAGAATACAATCGAAATCTTTTCCCACCCCTTCCCTTTTAATTTTATCGACTGTTTCCTGTAAGATTTGCCAACCGCTATCATCAGTATGCCAATTGGGAAGCACATCAGTATAGAAGCGTCTACAATGATCGCAAACACCTTGAGCATCGAAGGTGATTTTGGTATCGGTGGTGTCCATAACACAGTTCGTGCAGATTTGGTATTTTCTTATTCTAGGCGGCACGGTTGCGACTCCCCAACTTTTTACATATTTCCTATAAACTTTGTGTGCTTCGCGGGCATATTCCCATATCTTTCTTTTTGGTATTTTCGCAACGGCTCCATTACATTGATGTATGACACTTACTGCGGGCTCGTAATAGATATGCAGATTTCTGCTCTTTAATTGCGTACTCAGAAAAAACTCTTCCCCCATTAAGAATGTTGGTGCCCACAGTTCTTCAAAGTTCTGAAAAAATAACGGTCCTAAAATATAACAGCACCCAAAGCCTTGGTAAATTTCTTGTGCAATTTGGTATTGATCCTCATCTTTTCTGTCAGTGCACTTTTTTGTCATTTTAGCAATTTGATTGATTATCAATGCGAAATAATAATTAAAATAATAGATGTCATATATTATTTCTCGAAATTTACTAATTTTTTTGATCACGTGGGGATTTTGGTGCACTCCGTCCAAGGTTATAACATCGGTC
>CAZNSF010000110.1:0-8162 GCA_964575565.1 uncultured Verrucomicrobiota bacterium
TGCATGGGTTATGGAAGTTCCTTTAAAAAATGGGCGGAGCCAATATTGGATTGCAAGTTGGAATGTTTGGAATCGAGAAGCCCCGCAAAATAAAATCTGGAGGGTTACTTACGTAAAAATTGCAGAAAAACCTACTCCAAAACATATTCCATCTAATTTGGAAGAGATCAAAAAAAGATACCTTGTATCTCTTTCCGAGATAAGAAAATTTTCTGCTGACCACGATTGCAAAGGTGTAACAGAATGATTTCAAGAAGCGCTCGATACCCTTGGCGCCACTCCACCGAAACAACTTGGTTGCCATAAGGATTTAGCTCCGCCGGGTTTACTTAGTGAATGTGCAGCATCGATCTTGGATGCTTGCCAATGCGCGTGGGTTTTTGGCGGCATGGGATCATGGAATGATTTATCCTTTGGAAAAGAAAACGACGAGGAATACCATCGTGTTTCTACAAACTTATATCAGATCATTGAAGAGGCAACCGTTGCTGCCGTGAATCAAACAACTACTGCCAAGAAAGAGTTGAAGAATTAAGAAATGATGGTTTGATTACCTTCTGTGAGTCTCTTAGAAATCCGCAATCTAAAAGTAGAGTATCGGCGACCCGATGGATCGCGTTTTACGGTGCTCCATATTCCAGAATTTCGATTACAACCAGCCGAGCTAATGGCGATCAAAGGCCATAGCGGTTCTGGCAAGACGACCCTTTTAAACGTCATTTCAGGGATTTTATTGCCAACCAAAGGAGTAGTAAAACTAAGTGGTAAAGATTTAGCGGCATTAAGAGAAGTAGAGCGAGATAGAATTCGCGGCCAGAATATAGGTTTTGTTTTTCAAACCTTTAACCTTTTAGCCGGTTTTACAGCGTTGGAAAATGTCGTTTTGGGATCGCTTTTTGCAGGCGATCCAAATGAAGAAACTGCCAGTACCAAGAATCGCGCCATCGAATTACTCCATAAAGTGGGGCTCCAAGATCGAATGCATCATCGCCCTCGTACGCTTTCTTCTGGCGAACAACAACGGGTAGCGATTGCAAGAGCGCTTATCAATAAACCAAGTCTTGTTCTAGCCGATGAGCCGACGGGCAGCCTGGATGAGAAAAATGGGCGCGAGGTGCTGGATCTCATCCTTAGCCTAACTTCTACCACAGGTGCTGCGCTTCTATTAGTAACCCATGATCCATCCGTGATGAAACGTTTCTTTAAAGTAGTAGATTTAAAAGATTTTAATAAGGGAATTTAACCTGCAGCTCATTCTTCATTCTCAATTCCTAATTCGTAATTTTCTATATGACTCTTGCGCGTATTATTTTAAACAATGCTCGGCAGCGGTCTCTTTCGACTGTGCTAACTAGCTTAAGCGTAGCAGTGGGTGTGGCACTGATCATTGCTATTCTAACCATTAAGATCATTGCACAAGAACGTTTTCATTTGGGTTATTCGGGCTTTGACCTTGTAGTAGGCGCTAAGGGCAGTCCTTTGCAATTGGTTTTGAATGTGGTTTATCATCTTGATGTTTCACCGGGCAATGTCTCGTTTTCTCTCTACGAAAAATTGCAAAAAGATCCACGTGTAAAATGGGTAACCCCTTTTTCGATGGGCGATAGTTACGAAGGTTTTCGAATCGTGGGCACAACCGACACCTTTTTAAAAAACTTTCAGCCGCACCCAAATCAATCGCTTGAACTGGCCAGTGGACGTTTTTTTAAATTTGAAGAAGCTGATCTACGTAAAGCTATTCAGGAAGCTATAGAACGTGGTAAAACACCAATTCCTTCCAAAAAAGTAGAACAGGATACGGCTAGATACTTTGAGGCGGTTCTTGGATCTATTGCTGCTGAAGAGACTGGTTTAAAAGTAGGTGATACCTTTGTAGCTACCCACGGGCTACAACAGACAGCGGAAGGAAGCGAACACAAGGAATCGCCCTGGAGAGTAGCAGGGATTTTACAACCCACAGGAACGCCGGTAGACCGAGCGATTTATATTAATCTCGATAGCTTTTATCGTATCGAAGGTCATGTGATCGAAAAACCAAAACCCCTCGGCACTAGCTCTCGTGAGAAAGAAACTAAAGAAGAAAAGTCTACTCCTGAAGAAGCAGGCCGAATTTCTGCATTGGCATTAAAACTTTATTCGCCACTTGCTCTACAAAATCTTTCTAAACAGATTAATGAAACGGAAAATGCGCAAGCTACCATCCCCGCCCAAGAAATCCGTAAGTTACTGATGATTGTGGGGAATGTGGATCGAATCTTACTCTTGCAAGCAGCGCTTATTGTGGTCGTTGCTGCAATCGGTATTGGGTTGGCCATGTTTAATTCGATGAATGACCGCCGTCGCGATATCGCCGTAATGCGCGCCTTAGGAGCTAAACGGAGTACCATCTTTAGTATCGTCGTTGGCGAAGCAATTCTGATTACGGGAATAGGGGGAATGGCGGGGCTTCTTTTGGGTCATGGAGTTATTTGGAGCATGGCGCCGGTGATACAAACGGCTATCGGCTTTTCTATTCCAAGTTGGAGCTTTCACGGTTTTGAAGTAATTATTTTAGTGGGCGCGCTTTTCATGGGTATTTTCGCAGGAATCGGCCCAGCCATTTCTGCTTATCGCACCGATGTAGCAACAAATCTTACGCCTCATTCGTGATTGTTTTATTTTTGAGGCATACTCTGTAAATTCATCAGAAGCAAGTGAAGACGTTTGTGCTCCTTGCTATCCGTTTCAAAAAGCGCATTTACATCAGCCAAGAAAGCTTCTGTAGCATGATCCCTTTCACCACTTCCAGAAAAATATTCATCCACTAAAACATCGAGTTTTTCTAAATCCTTAAGCAACGACTCTACCTCATTACGTTCTTGGTCATCCGCTTTTAAAAGCTTTCTTATATCGGCAAGCAATCCTTGCATGCTCGTACACTCTAATTTGGTAAGATAGGCATCGGTAAGCATATCTAATGCTTTTTGGATTCTCCATTTTGCATCACCACCTGCTTTTACAGCTTCGACAAAGTAACGAAGCGCTTCGGCCTTATCACCCTTTTCCCAATGTTCTTTGCGGTAAAGAGCTTCTACTTTTGGCAAATCCACTTTCCAAAAAAGAATGGGTTTGTACGTTTCCAACTGTGGGTTTGCGATTTGTTGAGTTAACCACTCGAAGTATGGATCTTTTTCTTTTTTTTCATCGGCTAGAGCTTCAACTCTTTCGATCCAACGTCTGACAAAATTTTCGGCTGGTCCGGTTGTAAGTAGTGCCGTAAAGCGTTGGCAAAGTAGCTGCAAATTTTTTGCAGCTAAGGCTTCATCCATAAGCGATCCAATCGCTTGCCGAGCATAAATGCGCACGGCATCATTATTCTTTGATTCTGCTGGCGCACGATTCCATTGGTCCAAAGCCTCCTGGCTGTTGCCAGCTATCAAATATTCTTCAAGCGCCATAGCTAATCCTTCGCTGCGGAGTATTTGGGCAGAAGAAAATTCTTTTGCTATTTTGTAAGCGGCATTATGATCGCCCGTCCAACGCGCAGAACGTAATTTAGCTAACCACATCGTATAGGGATCGGTCCCTACAGACTCTTGCCATTCTTTGATCTTTTCGTCTTTTAAAAGAATTTCGTTCGGTGCCACAATAAAATCTTTACCAAGCTTATACTTTATTCTCTTGGCGGATTTTTCGCGTAAACAAAAGAGAGGGTCGCCCACCATCATTAATCTCCATGGTCTCCAAAATGGTTGTTCTGTACGCTGACGAAAGGCAGCAGCCCATGGCACTCCAGCGATGATGCGAGGCGCATAATAGCTGGGTTGTTGAAACGATCCTCCTGTCGGCTCATTGATGGAACCGAAATACCAAAAAGCGCCTCCCCAAATGCTTCTTCCCGCAATCGTATCTGGGTCATAAGGGTTTGCTGCAGAATAAGAATGCATCATGCTAATTGCAGTCGGTCCGCCGATTGGAAAATCATCTGTAGATCCACCGCCTTCCTTTACTGCCCAGCTTACTGGGCTGCCAGCGGAATTGATGGTCAAAATCTCATATTGATTCCACGGAGCCGTCTCTTTGCGAAAATTCTCAATATTCGCAGTCTCACCATGAAGATGTGTGATCGCCATGTTTTCTTGCCAAAGATTTTCGGTGATATCTTGTGGAAAATTCGCTTTCGATTTTGGATTTTTAGAATTCGTATACGTATTCAATAATAAAGCAGACTCCGGATTTAAGAAAAGTGAGCAAGCAGCTTGATACGCGCTCCGAGCTTGATTGCCCACAAGTCTTCCAACAACACCTAAACGTGTACCATCTGCTGCCCTGCCTAATAAATCATCGAGGGCACCCGTCGGCCCAAAATATCCAAGTAGTTCTCCTGGATAACGATAAGGATAAGCGCCAGCTAAAGTGATGTAGGCCCAGTGATCTTCTTTTGGCAAATTCCAACGGGTAAGCCCTTCTTGAACTTCTCGCGCCATCGCCCATGCAGCATCTTCAGAAAGCAAATCATCAATGTGAGCCATCCTTTCTTCATTCTGCTGGCTATGAGATGTTGGTAAATATTCGAATCCACGAAAATCGATGTCATCCCATCGATAACGACCAGGATATGATTTCTTTGGCACCGGTAAAAATTCAAAACCTTGAAAACGACCGGCTGCTAATGCGATTGCCCCAGCTACTTCGCCTGATACACCATCACTAAAAACCACACCCGACGGTTCTTCCCCAAGTTCTTTTAAGCGAGCACTCAATGTTGTTTCATCCATTTGTTTTGGAATTTTAGTTTCACCATCTTTATCCAGCCAACTGGCAAGAATAGCGCGCTGGATGGTATCTGATGAAAGCGTACTATTCGAACTTTCGGAAAAAGGAGGAATAAGAACCACTTGGGCTGGTTTAAATGCAGTAATGAATTTGGGCGCGTATAAATCATCCTGAAAAAGCACTGGAAAAAATTTATTTTCATCCCAGCATGAAATCGCGGCAGCAAATGAAGCTATGTCCGGTACCAAGACTACTACATCAAGGATTTTTCGCTTAGCCCACCGCGAAGTACGTTGGCTATTCTTAGCTTCTACGAGCACCTGCATGGTTTGTGCGGTGTGATATAAAGCGGGGCTTTCTCCTTCCCCAGCAGCTTTTTGGGCAAGTTGCCAGTAGCGATTTGCTTCCTCACGATTGCCTTCTGCAAAAGCTTCATCTGCAAGATCTAGATACACCATCGCAGAATTACGTCCCAAAGGAGCTTCTCTACCCATTTTCCTAGCCCATTGCTTGCGTTCTTCAGTAAGGTTCAACGCTAAGATAGCTTCGTTCAAGATACTTGCAGACACCATCCATTCCTGCTGGGTCATAGATTGTTCAAGGAAAGTATGGATAAACGCCTTTATTTTAGGCTCTGTATTTTGATAATCTTTATTTAGGTTTTTTAGCCAAAATCGTAACTGTGCAAGCTGCGAAGCGAAAGAATCCGGGTGACTCTGGGAATATTTTTTCTTGGCAGTATCAGTTTCCCTTAATAACTGAAACCATCGTGATTCTAAAAGAGCAATTTGGGCGCTAAGATGAGTGGAGTTTGCTCTCTCTGTATCGGAAGCTTGTGAGTTTTTAGTGCACCACTCGAGAATAGCCTTTGTCTCTTCGATGATTTTATGGAGTATTTGGGCATTTTGCGAATCTACCGCTACAGACGATTCTAATAACGCAAAGGCCGTTTTAAATTTTTCTACTCCAAGTTTCTCGTTCGGTTTTGGAGACCATTGAAAAGCTCTAAAAAGATCGATCATGCCTTTAAGGCGTCTATTAAAGTGAATTCGTGCATCGATTTCTAGAGATTCACTTGGTGCCGAGCCAACCTCTCCAGGAGGCTCTTCTCCTAATGCGGGGTCCGCAGCCTTTGCCAAGCGCCAAAGGGCTAGCGCACGATCTGCGCGGCCGGCTTTTCGGAGAAGGATAATAGCTCGCTCCAAAACCTCCCCATGAGGGTTGGCGGTTGCGGCCCTGACCACTTCATCTATTGGTTGTGGTGATTGCAAGATTCTAGAGAGCAAAGCTTTTAGTTCCGTTCGTAATAACGGAATTTCTTCGTAAGCAATTAACTCACTTTGAGGTGTTAAAAAAATAAGGCCGCTTTTTGGAACAAACGGCATGATGTCTGTAACAAGAGAGGAATCTTTTAGATGAACCCGATGAAATTTTTCCGACAAATCGTTGAGCGAAGAATCCTCTGTAACCCAATGGTTTGCATCAAGCGTAGCTACTTCCGGTACATGATGTAATAAGATCAAAAGAGGCTTGCCATCTTGTTGGGCAGCAGCGAGTTCGCTCTTTAGGTCTTCAGCCCATGGCGATAACTCGCTACTAACGACACTGCTCGCGGATATTATTATTAAAGCCAAAATCCAGCCAAACAAAATAATTCTAGCGATGCGACGCGGGATTTTCACATGCAACTTTATATTTCTTTACTGGATCCACACTAAATCGCCTTCCTGAACGAGATCGAAGAGGTCGATCACCTCTGAGTTTTTCATACGGATACAACCGCGCGAAGCTGATTTACCAATTTCATCTTCATGATTAGTGCCATGGATATAAATGTATCGCTGATAAGAACCGACCACATTGCCTTCTGTATCGTTCCCCGCATTGTAACCTGGCTCTAAGCCTTCGAGCCAAAGAACACGGCTGGTCACTAAATCCGGAGTAGAAGAGATTTTCCCTTTCGAACCATCACCACTACCTCCAAACAGGTTTGTGTTTGAAAGAGAATCGGTTGGCGGAATCCATATCTGCCCTTTAAATTCTCTGGATTCAAAAACCGCTCCTTGCGGGGCATCTTTGCCGATCTTCTCTTTAATCCGATGCAAACCGAGAGGGGTTTGGTAACTATCGAGTTTTTGGCCCGTTCCATTACGCGCAGTTGAAATAGCCCACTCGGCCCTTACTTGATGATTTTCGAAAAGAGTGAGCTTTTGATCTACGACATGAACGATAAGAACTCTTGGAGATTCCGTAATATTTAAGACCCGCAGTTTTTCTAAAAAATCCTGCGGTAATTCGAGCATAACACAAAGAAAAAAGGTAACCACAAAACTAATATTGAACCGCAGAGGCAATACGATAGCCATTAAGCTTTTTTCTACCATTTAAAAAAGTAAGTTCGATCAAAAAATTGATCCCAACAACATGCCCCCCAATTTTTTCGATTAATTTGGCCGCGGCTAAAGCCGTACCGCCTGTCGCGAGGAGATCATCCACGATGATTACATTCTCGCCTTTCTTTAAAGCATCGACATGGATTTCCAATTCGCCTTTGCCATACTCTAGGTCGTAGGCTACCGACTGTGTTTGGTAAGGAAGTTTACCTTTTTTTCGTACGGGAATAAATCCAACCCCTAATTGGCAAGCTACCGCGCCTGCAAAAATAAATCCACGCGCATCAATTCCTACTACCGCATGGATCTTTTTATCTTGCTCTTGAGAGGCTAACCAATCTACAGAAGACTGAAACAACTGAGGGTTTGCTAAGATGGGGGTGATGTCCTTAAAGACAATCCCCTTTTGTGGAAAGTCCGGCACATCGCGAATAGCGGCTTTAATCTTTTGAGGGGCAGTGTTGTTCATCAAGAATTTCGACTTTCATTTAAGAGCGAGATTTTTCTTTTTCAGAGACATCTTGTTTGCGCATCATCCCACGCATTTTATGCAAGGCGATATTCTGGATCTGGCGTATTCGCTCGCGAGTAACATGGAATTTTCGTCCAATGGTCTCCAGGGTTAACGGCTTGGAACCATCCAAGCCGAATCGCGCAGCGATAATCGCGCGCTCGCGTTCATCCAGCTCATCGACAATTTCCATTACATCTTTCCGCATCGTTTTATCGCGTAATAGCTCTGCAGGATCCAGCGAAGATTCATCGGCCACAATTTCTCCAAATACAGCGTCTTCATCATCGCCCACGGGCGCATCGAGCGAAGAGGGTCGTAGCGAGATCGTTTTTAACTGCGTAACTTTGTAAAGGGGCACTCCCATTTCTTCCGAAAGTTCCACATCGGTAGGTTCGCGCCCCAAGACATCAGCCAGCTGAATAGCTACTTGGCGCATCCGAGAAAGTTTATCGACAATATGCACTGGCAAACGAATCGTTTTGGATTGGTTCGCAAGAGCA
>CAZNSF010000111.1:0-3242 GCA_964575565.1 uncultured Verrucomicrobiota bacterium
GTGAAAAATTAGAAATTAAAAGGAGGAATTTATATTCCCAGACTGTGTAACATATTTTTTAGTACTTTTTCTGCGGCAAAATATTCTTGAGCGATCTCAAATGCTTTGCGGCAATGTCTAGTGTAATTAGCTGAAATAGCCTCTACAGCATCGCGAACCTCCTTGAAGGTGCGGAATGCAAATAATCCCTCCCCTGTTGGAATAAATTTATCAAAGAGCGTATCTTGGATCACTACTGGACGGCCAGAAGCTAAATAACATGCGCTACGATCGCTAAACCAACCCGTTTTTAACCGAATATACTGATCTTTAACAGGCGTCCATTCAGCCCTGCTATTTTGAATATAACGCATATAGATATCTAGATCACAGGATAAGGAATGGGGATTTGCGATACGCCAGCCTTGCCGCTTAAAGAGCTCTTTAGATGCAGGATCTTTTGCCATATCTGTAGCAAGTTCCCAAGCAAGGCGTTTGTTGTCTAAATGATGTGGAATATCCGAAAATTTAAGGAACTCCCATGTTTTTGACCAATAGTAAACTTGATCCTTCCAGATAATATCTTTACCCTTTGTCTCCCAGTTGGCGATAGTAGTAAAGCGAAGAGGCAGTCTTTTAGATTTTACATTCGGCAACCCATGCTTTTTCCATAAGTCTATAACCACAGGTTGTCTAGTAGCACGCCACTGGATACCACCGGTTGGCAATGGGCAATCCGGTTGGCCGATATTTTCACCAAAAGTAAAATGGGCATGGTGACTGCGAAAGTAAGAAACGGTATCTGCAACCTGCTGGTCTAGTTTAATCTGTTCTACACCCGGGTCGCTTTCGATATAAACCAAGCATTGCGACTTCAAAATTTCGTCGTGCAACTCTTGGGCACCGCACAGGTTAAAGGTAGCTTCTGCGCAAGCAAACATCTCTGCAATCTGACAATCTGTAAGATCACCATAGGTCTGCATAGGATTGACAAACCTCGCTCGATATGCCCAGCGAAAGCCAAACCTTTTAGATAACCGTTCCATCATAGCAGATGCTTGGCGAATGACCTTTTCACCGCTCTCAAAAGTCTTGGGGTTATATGGATAACGCGCTGAATCTTCAATGTAAATTGGCTCATAACCTAATCGTTTAAGACCTAAAATATAATGGATATGCTGCCAAACCACGCCCGCAATAGGGCATGCAGCCATAAATCCAGTAACAACAATTCGCTTCATCAGAGGAAGATTGCTCCTTTAGCCCCACTCCTCGCAATGACAAAATATAAAGGTTTGTTTCTAGGTGCTTTTTAAAACAACTCCTGCTGCCCTATCCTGGCAGCAGGTTACCCCCAACAAAATCTTTCCATTAATTCTGTGGCAAGCTATAGGACATAGCCGCTTCTATCGATTCACGTGCTTTTTGAAGTTCTACTTCTACATCAAGATCTAACCCTGTTTTTGGAGTAAATTTTTTAAGGAACAGCCATTCCGGAGTGCTTTCTAATGCTATCCCTGTCATATCCTTTGCCCCCGAAATATCTGCCTTGCAAATATCAGCCACTAAATCAGCCACTGCAACACAAGCAGCTAAAAATTTTTCGTTTTCTGGTTCAATGGGGTCCTTATTAAATGGAGAATCAGGATCGTGATGAAAACGGACAGCGCGTACAATTTCTCGATGCAATCCCCATCTTTCGCAAAGCGCAGCTGAAATTTCAGAATGAGTAATATCAAGTAATTTTTGTTCTGCTTCTAGCATCCCACATTTTCGTTCCATTGCATGTTGAACAACCGCTTCGAAATCTTGTGGAAAATAGTGTTCCAAAAATACCTTGCCGACATCATGCAAAAGACCGGCCAAATATTCTTTGCCAGTAATTGGACGGTAAGCGCTTGCAATACGCTCTGTAAGGCGTGCGGTTAAGACATTGTGCAACCAAAACATATTCCAATCGATCTTAATCCGAAGATGCGAAACGCGGTCAAGTACCCCGAGGGCTGTTGCTTGTTTTCGTACTTGTCCAATTCCGGCTTGTATAAGGGCTGTCTTAATATCTGCCGTTGATTTTTTCCCAGACTTTGAAACAGGAGCTAACTGTAAGTATTGCGAGGTAAGACCTGGATCTAATTTAATAAGTTCAATTACCAGGTTAATATCCACATCCTGCTGTTCCAAAAGAGCCCGTAATTTTAGTACCGTAGCTGAAAACGCCGGTATCGGCATCGTGTTTTCGTCATTAATAATATTCATTACTACACTACGAATAGCATGCTTAGAAAAGTCTCTGTGGGGTGTTACGGCCCGGTGGGGTGTTGGCTGTGTAGTCTCTACTCTGTCTTGCCGCTCATTGGTTGGCTTTAGGTTGATTAGGTCAGTGATCATATACTTTGGGGGGTTAATTTTTTAGTAACACCCCCACTACAAGCACTAACCATGCCACTTGGGTATAATCAGAATTTAGACCTAAAAGACGCTGTTTTCCCTACAAAAAGAGCCCATCTAGGGCAATACATATACAATATATGTAGTAAAAACTGCATAGCACGCAAAAATTGCTTTAGAAAGCTTCTAAAATAGCTAAAAACTACTTGCAAGAGTCACCGCTTTGACTACTGCCTTAGCTTTATTTACGGTTTCCACATATTCATTTTCTGGCACTGAATCGTCTACCACCCCTCCGCCAGCCTGCACATAAGCCATGCCATCTTTAAGAATAAGCGTTCGAATGGTGATACATGTATCAAGGTTACCATTAAACCCAAAATAACCAAGGGCGCCGCCGTAGGGTCCACGGCGGCGTTTTTCGAGCTCAGCAATAATTTGCATGGCACGTATTTTAGGAGCTCCACTCAAAGTACCTGCAGGGAAAGTTGCTCGCATTAAATCAAAAGGCGACTTACCTGGATGGACTTTACCAATTACTTGCGAAACAATATGCATCACATGTGAGTAACGCTCCACGATCATAAATTGAGGCACGCTAATACTTTGAAAATCACAAACACGTCCAAGATCATTTCGAGCAAGATCCACAAGCATCAAATGCTCCGCGCACTCCTTCTTATCAGCTAATAATTCTCTTTCGAGGCGGATATCTTCTTCTGGTGTATTTCCCCGGCCCCGAGTTCCTGCAATAGGGCGAATTTCGGCAATACCATTTTCGCAACGCACGTGAATCTCGGGTGATGATCCTACTAACGTAAACCCACCTAAATCCATCAGAAACATGTAAGGGGAAGGGTTGATCGTGCGAAGCG
>CAZNSF010000112.1:0-2738 GCA_964575565.1 uncultured Verrucomicrobiota bacterium
GAAAGTTGATCGAGCATTTCATGCATCTTGCCGCTTCGTTCACCCGTAGCCCAAAACTGGATGACCTGTTCCGGAAAAACGCCCGTAGTTTGGAGTGCCTGGCTTACATCCAATTGACTATTCATGAGCGGCTTTACCTTGGTATATGCGTGCTTAATAAGTGGACTTGTAATGGTATCGCTGGCACATTGCATTGCTTCTATCACGCCAAAACCGGCCCGTAACATCAACCGGATCGAAGAAATCCATTGGCTTAAGAGATAATCGAATCTCAAACGACCAAAGAGAGGGATACTCTTTAGGAACCGGTCTACTAGAATATTTAAACCAGGAACGGTTAATAGAAATTTTATAAGCCACCAAATAGCTACACCGAAAATAACGAGTCCGCCTAAAAAACCAACTGTATCCATCAAATAATCAGAACCACTATAACTCCCTTGCCCCATACTGCCTAAGATAAATGCGGGGGCATGGCTAATGAATACGGCAGCCACAAGAATGCAAATTGGAAAAATAGATGCGCCGATGATTTTTTGGCGCGCCGTAGAGCGGCTTTCGTGGTATCTATTTAAAGAAAATAATACAGCATCTAAAGTTCCGCTTTGTTCGCTTACAAAAATCGCGTGACGATCCAGAGGTGAGAAGCGATTTGGAAATTGGGTAAGAGCTTGATGAAAAGGTTCTCCTTGGTTAATCAGTTTAGCTAGCTGTGCAATCGTTGTTCGCATGCTACGGGGAGCCGATTGTTGAAGAGATGTAAATGCTCGTTGAATAGGGAGACCAGCCTGGATCAGGGTGCCCAGCTGATAATAAAATACAGCTAAGCTTTTAGAGGGGAAACTCATCCTACGAACTATAATAACATACTATTTACGATCTTCGACATGTATTTTGATTTCCTGGCCATTGCATCGGATCTCGGGCACATACATCGCATGCCCTAAAACTGGCAAGGCATGGAATTGACCGGGAGCTTCAGCGCGTAAATCATAACGGATCTCCCAAGTGCCTTGGGCAAGTTTATCGATAAATAAAGCTACTTTACGATCACGTAACTCTTGATAAACCCAGCGAGTGCGGCCAGTGTAATCAGCCCCAGGAGTCGAAGGAATTGGCAATAAGGGGTTCATTGTTTTGCGGGCGTTTTTTTTCTCTTTGCTCTCTTCATTTTGTGTTCGGTGTTCAATGGATCCGCTTTTAAGTTCCTTGGCATAAAGAGATTCTCCGCTACGGATTTCAATGGCTTCTAAGCCAGCAGGTTTAAGGTCTTCGAAGACAAGGTATTCGTAATTATTTTTAGCTTCGATGGTAATCACCGGTTCTACCCGGTCTCCGCTATTAACTGATTCGCTATCATTCAACGGCTGCCGATCGTAAACATAACCTTTTAAAAGGGTAGGTCGGCCTACGAGTTTGTAATATTGACGGTGAACAAAAATTTCGTTGCCTGCGGCAGTAACCGGTTCTTCGAGGCTAAAAAACTTTGCGTGCGCAGCAAAATAAAGAGGTCCATCGCCGCTTTTTCGTTTAATCTCAATCTTGTTCTCACCATCCTGGATGTATTTAGGATCAATTTGGAATTGGCTAGGAGCGCTTAGAACATCTTCTGCCGTAATTTTTTTAGTAACGATAGAATTGTTATTTACCCGTAACTCATATTGCAGATCCGTTTTTAGTTCGCCGCTTGTGCGGAGATATTCGTTCATCGTCAGAACCACGATGGCAGTATCTCGCGTATTACTCCATTGGGCTCCGCGACGATTTTTGATGAGCCAATTGGTGATAGGCTCCACAAGTTTATTTTGTGGGTCTACCGCAAGAAATGCGCGTAAGGCAAAGGCGGTTGCTTCGACGCCCCCTTCCGACCAGCGCCAATAAACACCATCTTCACCCCAATGAGCGGTTGAGAGTGTAGATGATGAAGGATTCGATGGAGATGAATCAATAAGGATGGAAGTATCCGGGGAGTTATCAATTTTTACACCGTTTTCAAGATTTTCGATCAATGTTTTGGCTTTATCAGCATAGCCAAAAGAATGAGCGCTTAGAGCGAGTAAAGCGCGCGTATAGGCATTCAGTTGATCACGATTTGTCCAAAGATTTTCAAATGCGCGCGTTTGGAATTTACCAACATTTGTTTGCTTTTTCGAAGCGTGGTAGGCAGCTAAGGCGTGTAGCATCCATGCTTGTTGATCGTAATGAGTTTCTTCTTCAACAATTTCTTTTTCGAGATAATGGATACCGCGCTCGAGCACATCGTTTTTTACTTTTAAACCTGCATCGCGAGCTAAGGTAAGGCCCCACGCCACGTAAGCAGTCATGTAATGATCGCTCTCACCGCCTTTCCACCAACCCCAACCTCCATCGCTATGTTGAAAATCGTAGAGCCGATCAAGACCTTTTTGGGTGATATCGGTGAGTTGATTTAAGTCTCTTTTGCCATGAGAATGGTTTTTTTGAGCATGTTCTTCTTCGATTCCTCCAAAAACTTTATTGGCAATATCTTCTGGATGAAGACCAAGATCTTTCAATGTTTTTGCGGTAATGGCTGCGGGCAGGAAACGACTCATCGTTTGTTCCGTGCAGCCATAAGGATAATCAATTAAGTATGGCAAGGCATCGAGCATCGTTACGGCCATACTCGGAGTAATTTGAATGGTGAGTGAGGTAGAATCTGGTTTTCGTTCCTTTGGAAGATGAAGTTTTACAGTAATTTCGTCGCCGCGCGCCTTTCC
>CAZNSF010000113.1:0-3275 GCA_964575565.1 uncultured Verrucomicrobiota bacterium
ATCGCCAAAACCACCAAGGTTTTTGGTAGGATAAAAACTTAAAATACCAACATCACCCAACGCTCCTACTGGTTTACCTTGATATTCAGCGCCGATGGCTTGGGCAGCATCTTCAATAATATGAATTCCGCGTTTGCGAGCTAGAGCAAGGTACGGTTCCATTTCCACGCTTTGGCCATAAAGGTGAACCGGGATAATGGCCTTGGTACGTGGAGTAATTTTTTTAACTACCTCATCGGGATCCATGTTGTAACAACACAAGGAAATATCAGCAAATACCGCGCGAGCGCCCACACGGGCAATGCAACTAGCCGTAGCAAAAAAACTATAAGGGGTGGTAATTACTTCATCCCCCGGACCAATGTCTAAAGCCATAAGCGCTAGAAAAAGAGCATCCGAACCACTGGCACAAGAAATAGCATGACGCGTCTGACAAGTGGAAGCTACCGTTTTTTCGAATGACTCAACTTCTGGTCCAAGGATAAATTTGCCGTGCTCGAGTACATGCCCAAAGGCTTCTTGCAATCCTGGAGCTAGTTTTTGATGTTGCAAACTTAGATCAAAAAGTGGAACGCGCATTGTTTCTAAACAGTACCGATTTTAGTGTGTTCCAGGCAAGACTCTTACTCGCTTTAGACTTATCCCAATGCTCCCATACCAAAGAAAGCTTGTTTCTTCATGAACCGATACAGCCAGTGATTTTCTGGGATTTCTTGGCCTGGCAAGTGGTGACTATGCCGTGGTTTAATAGAATCAATTTCGGCGAAGGCATTGCGTGTACTAAAATCTTTGGCGCCCATTTGCTGAATATATTTTACGAGTTCTTGGGGATGCTCCAAAATCACACAGCCTTTAGTGCGTTCCTTCACAAATTTTTGGAAGCCGCGCAAAAATTGGCTTTCGTTAATCGTTTGATACACATCGTAACCATGATCAGCCACTTGTTCTTTGGCAAAAGACAAAGCTGGGCATATTTCAATACCGCCTCTTGGATTTACATGGAAACCTAAACCCATCGCAGCCGGGCAAAAGGCTTCGCCTTCCGCAGTCCAATAAGTATCGATAATAAGAATTGGATGTTTACGGCGTAACTCGAGCATTTTTTTGCGCAGCCAAATAATTTCTTCGCTTTGCATGCAATATTCAGGGTGCGGATGTTCGCCCACTGGGCGATAAACGTAATACCAGAGATACATGGCCCCTTTTTTGATAAAGTGTTCTACATAAGAATCGCTCATCACCTCGGAGAAATTTTTACCAGTTGCTGTGGTAGCTACACCAAAGATTACTTTGTTTTTACGAAGAAGTTCGAGTCCTTTATCAGCCGCTTCGAACACGCCTTCGCCGCGACGTTGGTCGTTATTGGCTGCCATGCCATCGATACTAATCAGCGGAGTAACGTTCCCGAGCTTACGAAGCTCTCGCACATTATTTTCGGTAAAGAGCATACCGTTGGTAATAATTTGAAAATAACAATCCGGATGACGGCGGAAGACTTCCCAAATACCTTTATGCATCATGGGTTCGCCGCCAAGAAGGGTGTAGTAATAAGCCTTTTGTTTCTTGCCGCCTTCGATCAATGCATCGATATCTGCCATAGGCAATTGAAAGGCGGTTCCCTCTTTCTCAACCCAACAACCGTGGCAACGAAGATTGCAGCTATTGGTAAGAGCGATAAACATAAAAGGCGGATAAAGCTCGCCTTTCTTCATTCGGTTTTTATAGGCAGAAATAGCTAGCATACCTTTATAGGCATAGAGATAAGCCATCTTGATGGCTAAGCGAGGCGAAACCTCTGTTGCAAAACGATAAGCTAATTGAGGAAGAATCATAGATATCTAAAGCACAAGATTCAAATATCAAAATCCGAAACAAATCCCAATGCCTAAAATACACAAAACCAAAGTTTTTAGCTGTGTAAGAAATTTGTCAGAAATGGATTTCCCTCATAACAAGTTGTAAAACAACCAATAAAGGCAAGCAAACTCCCGTATTATTCTACCCATTTTAATTGTTCCAAAAGCTTTTCACGAGCATCCTTAAGATGAGTTTTTAACTCAGGAGAATTTAACTGTGGCTCCAATCCGTCTAAAAGTTTAAGCGTTCCTTCTATTTTATCCTTTTGAGAATCAAACAAGGCGGAATTAGAATCAAGAGGCTTCATTGACATAGGAGGAAGCACTTTAAAACCACTTGTTTCTATTCCCTTGATGAATTGATTTTTTTCCTGTTCGCCCATCGCATTAAAATTACTAGTGATAAGCTTACGTACCTCATTATTTCGAAAATCCAACTGACATAAATCTGAAGGACTTTTGAGAATTATCTCCCTTGTTTTTTGATCATCTAAAATTTTTCCGATTATATTCACTTGATCTTCTCCAGAAAAATGCTGAATACCTTCCATCCATCGCTTTAATAATTTTGGATTTTTTCCAACAAACTCTTCGATCTGTGGAATCAATTCCCTAGCCTGGTAATATTCTACGATATCAAGGACTTCTCTCTCAGGTTTCTCGTAGAAACGTGCCATGATATCGGACGCAGCTTTTAGAGCTTCTTCACGATAGGTTCCAGGAGAAAAATTTTCGAGATTCCGCGCAGCAAAAAGGGCCTCATACCCAGAAGATGTGCCATTAAGCACTTCCAAATTTGCTGCGCGAGATGTGGGATCATCCATTTCATAAAGAGTGTCGAGAAGAGCAATCCGAAGAGAATGTGCCGGCACCATTCCACCTGCGTCAATCCACATATTGGGGTCGTCCAAGACAATATCTTGTTGGGTCCGGAGAAATTCTTGAATGGCTTTAGAACCTTCTTCGCCAAAATCTTTAAGCTGTTGAAGCCGGCTCACGGCTGAATATTTTAATTTTCGGGCATCCGAATTTTCGAATTCAGATATGAGACGATCCATCACATCTTTTGCAGTTGAATGAGCTTCTTTGGGTTGAGCATGAACGGTTTCTTTATTATCCGGCTGAAGGTTTTGTAAAGCTTGGGGCGGTTTAACATTCTGTTTTTGATCCTTTTTGTTTTCTTTAGATTTTCTTTCCACTCCTTTTTTAACATCACTTACTGATAACAATTGATTTGAGGAATTAGCTGAAAACCATCGAATTCCAACTCCGGTTCCCAGTATTATTCCAAAAATAATAATAATCAGGAGTCGTTTACTCATAACCTTTGTAAAAAAAGTGGCTAATCAAAATGACAACCATACCCTTAGTGTGCGGTTTTGATAACTAGATCATCGAAAAAAATAGGTGTTTCCGAGT
>CAZNSF010000114.1:0-3978 GCA_964575565.1 uncultured Verrucomicrobiota bacterium
ATGATCCGCGCTTTGGCGATTACCAAAGTAATATTGCGATGGGTAAGGCTAAGTCTATGAAGCCGCCAATGAATCCACGCGCTTTAGCAGAACAAATTGTTGCAGAGCTCAAAGCAAAAGATTTTTGTACTAAAATAGAGGTTGCGGGCGCTGGCTTTATTAATTTCCATCTCGTCCCAAATTTCGTTGTTAAACAGCTGCAGGCGATGGCTGATGATAAACACCAAGGAATTATTCAGGCTTCTAAGCCAGTAAAGGTGGTCATCGATTTTTCAAGCCCGAATATTGCAAAGTCCATGCATGTAGGCCATATCCGCTCTACTTTCCTAGGTGATGCATTGGCGCGGATCGGGCGTGCAGGGGGTTACAAGGTCATTACCGATAATCATCTCGGTGATTGGGGAACTCAATTCGGAAAGCTCATTTATGGTTACAAAAACTTTTTAGATAAAGAGGCTCTGGCTAGATCACCAATCGATGAATTCGAGCGTTTATATCAAAAAGTTCATACATTAACAGAATCCGATCTCAAAGTATTAGATGCAGCCCGCCAAGAATTAGCTAAACTCCATGCTGGTGACCAAGAAAATATGGAAATTTGGAAAGAAATTTCCAAACAATCTCTTTTAGAGTTCAAGAAAGCCTACGATCGTCTTGGTGTATCTTTCGATTGCCAGCTTGGAGAAAGTTTTTATAATGATCAGCTTCCAAATGTTGTCCGGGAGCTTTTAGATCGTAAGATTGCAGAAAAAAGTGAAGGAGCTATTTGTATTTTTTTTCGTGATCCTATCGATGGGTCAGTTTTAAATGATGCAGCGCCGCTCATGATTCAAAAATCCGATGGAGCCTTTCTTTATGCCACCACGGATCTTGCAACGGTATGCTACCGTGTTCGTAAGTGGAAGGCGGATCAAATTCTTTATGTAACTGATGCCCGTCAGCAACTTTATTTTAAGCAATTAGGGGCCGCTATTAGAAAGTGGGTTGCGAGCGATATTCCATTAGAAAATGGAAAAAAAACTTGGGGAGAATTCCCTACAGATATTAAGCATATTATATTTGGTAGCATTCTAGGGTCAGATCGCAAACCGATTAAAACCCGTTCTGGTGATCCAATTAAATTAAAGGATCTGCTCGATGAAGCTGAATCGCGGGCTTTAAAAATTATCCAAGAAAAAAATCCTGATCTTCTAAGCACTGAACAGCAGCATGTTGCCCGCGTGATTGGAATCGGAGCATTGAAGTATGCCGACCTTTGCCAAAATCGCGAACTCGATTACTTATTTGATTGGAATAAGCTATTAGCTTTACAAGGGAATACCGCGCCATATCTCATTTATGCCTATGTAAGAATTCAATCGATTTGGCGTAATGCAGGTGTTGGCTCCTTGCCTTCTATTTCTTTTATTTTATCTACTCCGGAAGAAGTGACCTTAGGTAAGCATTTAATACAGTTTAGCGATACCGTTCATACTGTCCTTGAAGATTGTCGGCCCCATTTATTGACAACTTATTTATACGATTTAGCCTGTAAATTTAGTAAGTTTTACGAGGCTTGTCCTGTATTAAAAGCCGAAGAGCCTATTCGTTCTTCGCGCCTTGTTATTTGCCAGCTTACAGCACGAACTTTAAAAGTGGGTTTAAATCTTTTAGGCATTGAAACTCTCGAGAAAATGTAATGCATTAACTTTAAAGAAAATATGTATTTAAGAAAAACACTTTTTCTTTTATGGGTTTTTGGAATAACTGCCGTTGTCCACGGTGCAATTAAAGAGGATGAAGAAATTATCTTTTTCCCCACTTTTGCCCGCTTAAACCAAGATCGGACGGCATGGACGATGCCTATCCATGGTTGGATTTATGAACCGGAAAAAGATTCTTTGTTACGCAATGCACTGCTATCCTTGCTTTGTGCGCGCCTGGATCTTTCAGAAAAAGAGGCTGAAGCAACTTTATTTCGAGAACGCGCGCGCGCGTTTTTAGTGGATAATAAACGTGCTGAAAAGATTTCTATTCGTTTGGGTGAAGAAAAATATCTCATGGAAAAATCTACTGCCGAAGGTCATTTTGAGGGAACTATTACTCTACCAATCAAAGATCTCCAAAATCTAAAACCACCTTACTTGCAGCCAAACCATTGCCTGCGTATCGAAACCGTTAAAAGCAATGAGAAGGAGCGGGTTTTCTACGGAAATATTCAACTCATCGAAGAAAAAGGGCTCTCGATCATCTCTGATATCGATGATACTATTAAAGTAAGCGAGGTAAGGGACCGAAAAGCTCTGCTTGCAAATACTTTTCTTAAAGAATACCAAGCTGTTCCAGAGATGGCGGAGACTTATCAAGCTTGGGAAAAGTCTGGGGCGAAGTTTCACTATGTTTCAGCAGGCCCTTGGCAGCTTTTTTCGCCTCTGGAAAAATTTCTAAAAACTGAAAGTTTCCCCGCCGGTGCCTTACATCTAAGACGAATTGGTCGAAAAGATTTTAATTTTTTGGATCTTTTTGATTCCTCTTCTTACAAAATAGCCGCTATTGAAACTATCTTAAAAGACTTTCCCTATCGTGATTTTATCCTTGTGGGTGATTCTGCGGAAAAAGACCCTGAAGTTTATAGTCAAATCGCCAAAAAATACCCAATGCAGATTAAATATATTTTTATTCGTGATGTAACCCCAGAAGAACCTACAATGGAGCGATGCCGAAAAGTTTTTCAGGAAATCATACCGAATCGTTGGCAAGTGTTTTCGAGCCCAGGGCAAATTAAATCCTTACCGTAAGTATCATGAAGGCATTTTTTATTTCCATCTGTTTGTTATCTTTGAATATGACTGGGCTTTACGCGCAGATACCTAAGTTAAGTGAGCTAGATAAAAAGACTCTTCAGGAAGGGATTCAAAGCGATCTCATTAAAGTTAAGCTTTATCGAGAAGGATTACGCTCTGCAATTACTTTTTCTACTTTGCATGGAGATTTCTTCCCTTCAAAAAAATTGCCTCAAGCGCGATTACTTACACAGGAAAATAAGGAAGCACTTTTAGAAACGTGGGAAAGTTTTCTTGATTATTTGCTCGCGCTCGATGCCTTGGGACAATATTACAGAGATTTCGACACTGTAAAGGGAGATGCGCAGAAAAATTCTCTTCTCATTGCTCGCGTGGCTTTCTTGGCACAATACCGTCATGCCCTGGAATGGATCGAGTTAGCGGAAAGAGATCCAGGTCTTGGAGCACTGCTTAACGAGCCGGTGCTTGCAATAGGGCTTCCAGAAAATAGTTATGCCAGGCTAAAAATTAGATTTTTAAATGTGGCACGGGCTGCAGAATTTATTGCGCTGGAAACTGCTTTTGAGTTTTTTGGGAAAACTAAAAATACGGAAAATGCTGATCTTGAAACAATCATTGAGGAAGATACTTCTTATCTTTTAAAAATGGGAAAGGGGACAGGTGAAAAATTAACTGCCATCAATGCGTTGAATATGGTCAAAGAAACAGGGGTTACTGCTTGGTTTCCTATTCAAGACGGTGTTTTCGAGTGGATAGGTAATACTAAAGTTTTATCGCAAAAACATTCTTTGATTTCGCAGGAACAGATTCAAAAGGTCGCACAGCAATTGCAGCCTGGTGATATGCTCTTGGAAAGGCGTGAGTGGTATCTTTCGAATATCGGATTACCGGGATATTGGGCGCACGTTGCCCTTTACATTGGTTCTGTAAAGGAAAGAAAACAGTATTTTAAGGATCCAGAAGTTAAAGCGTGGGTTCAAAAGCAAGGTCAAGCCGAAGGCGACTTTGAATTGCTTCTTCAATCAAAGTATCCGGAAGCTTACACAAATAGTACACGTCCCCTTCAAGGTCATTCTTTGCGAATTTTAGAGGCTATGAGCGAAGGCGTAATTTTTACTGCCTTGGAACATTCTGCCGAGGCAGATTGCTTTGCTGTATTGCGTCCTCGTCTTACTAAAAAGGAAAAGGCTATAGC
>CAZNSF010000115.1:0-4526 GCA_964575565.1 uncultured Verrucomicrobiota bacterium
TTAGTCTTTGCTTCGTTAAAGAGCATTCTCCTCCTTAACAAGGAGGAGCTAGAGGAGGTTTTCCGTTTCAGAATGGTTTGCCTCTCCCAACCCCTTGGGAAGGGGAGCATGAAAGATGAGTGTAATGCTTAGACCCTATCAGGTAGGGATTCTTAAAATGAAAGAAAAGCTCTCAATTGATATTTCAGAAGGTCATTTTCTAACTTTACCTCTCCTTAACCCCTCCTTATTAAGGAGGGGAAAATACAAAGCGATCCTTCTGAAAAGCAGTGTGATTTTAAGTTTATGTTTTTTCCTCCCAACAAATACAAAAGCTGCTACGGGGGTTGCGGAAACTATCCATGATGAACATGGGAATTTTGATATTCATATTTTCGCTCGTGGGTTTTCGCAGCCGTCCTCTGGGTTTTATCCCATCCAGGTAGAAATTGAAAATCGCGGTAAAACGCGTACTTTCGAAGCCTATAGTAAAAATGGCAGTCTTTCTGCGCGGCAAAAAGTCCAGTTAGCCGCAGGTGAACGCGGTCGTTTACTTGTTTTATATCCCGTAGTAGCCATTGAAGCGGCTCCTTATCTTTTTGGTTATTCGGTTCCTCACATTGAGTTTCTTGTGGATGGCAAAAAACTCGGAAATTCTGCGCGCAATATTCCGTTCCAAACTGGCATTCGGATGGTCAATATTTGGTGGGTTGGAAATCTCGATGGAACTTCGTTGGATATTGTTGCTGATGCTTTAAGTAAACGTTGGGGAATCGGAGCATCAGCCGCAGGCAGTTATGCAGGTTCCACTACCACTCCTCTTGATAAGGCTAAAGAACAATTTGTTGCCTTATCTCCAAACGAAATTCCAACCTCTTGGTTGGGCTTAACATCGGGTGATATTCTGGTGTGTCCATGGTCCACGCTGAATGAGTTAGAGAGCGATCGTCGTGTGGCTATTATTGAATGGGTAGAAAGCGGCGGTACGCTTGTAGTTTCCGAAGCGCCTTCCTTTGAAGAAGCAAGTTCTCTTTGGCGTCAATGGAGCGGTGGATCGCTGCGTAAAAATTTAGGATGGGGGGCTAATGGTGTTTTGCAGTGGACTGCACAAGATCTTACCGGCGAAATTTATGCGTTAACACAAGATTCAACTGTCCCAACAGGTCTGGCAAATACTGTTGCAACATGGTTTCAAAGAGTAAGGCCAGCCAAGGGAACTTGTTTATATGCTGATGTGGGTGATTCATCTTCTACCCGCACCTTAAAACGACCCGGTACCACTCCATCTGGACAATCCTGCCTTGAAGAAAACGAAGTTCCAAAAATCCTTAAGAAATCGGTATCAGCTATTATCATTCTTTTGGCCATGTGGGTGATTCTTATTTTCCCGTTTCAATACCTTTGGCTTAAAAGAAAACGACGATTAGGTTGGCTTCCCTTTTGTACTTTCACTTCTTCCATTGGCTGGATGTTTCTAATGACTAATTACGGTATTTTAACACAAGGCATTGGCATTCGTTCCATTGATAGAACATGCACGTGGTTAGATCAATCTTCTCATCGGGCCGTTGTTACGGGTTTTACAGCTTTTGCCAGTGGATTTTCGCACCCCGGCGGGTTTCCTCTGCCAGAAGGAGGTTGGTTACTACCTAGTCCACCACCTGGAATTCAACGATACTATGGAGATGCCAGCGAATCCAAAAACTTTGTTTATAATTGGAATGCGCCAGCACGGCTCGAAGGCGACTGGTTTGCGCCGCGCACACTCTCCTGCTTAGAAATGCACCAGGTAATCATCTTACGACAACGCTTAGAAATCGATCTCGATAAAGAGGGTCAAATGAAAGTAATCAACGGCCTAGGTGCCAACATTGATTTTTTACGAGTTTACAATGAGGATCATAAACAAGTTTGGGAACTTCGTTCCTCACACATATCCCCTGGAGATCATTCTGTGTTAGCACCGCTTGATGATCCCAAAAATCTTATCGTACAGAAAACCGTTAACGCAGAATCTTTCTTTGGGTTTGAGCAAATGATAGGTCCCTTTGAACACACTCGGGTTTTTATTGCCAGAATTGGACGTCCAGGATGGGTGAATTTTGGATTTAATAGCAAAAATGAGGAGGGCACCCAACATTGGGTGATCGGAACATGGTAAAAGTGCAATCCCTTACCAGACGTTTCGATAATGTCCATGCTCTGCAAGGAGTAACCTTCCATGTTGCAGAAGGCGGTATTACCGGCCTTATTGGTCCTAATGGCGCTGGAAAGACGACTGCCATGCGTATCCTTTCTACTTTAGAGACTGCAGATTCCGGCGAAGTTTTGATTAATGGAATTAACATTGCTGATTCACCTGAATTGATTGTGCGAGAAGTTGGGTTTATGCCGGATGCCTTTGGCAATTACAACGGCCTATTTGTCGAAGAATATCTGGAATTTTTCGCTCGAATTTATGGGTTACATGGAGCTAAACGAACGAAAGTATTGAGCGAGGTAGTGGAATTTACCGAGCTCGGCAAAATTTTAGATCGTCCCATGGAAGCGCTTTCCAAAGGGATGCGCCAACGACTAGGATTAGCTAAGACACTTCTCCACGATCCGAAAGTTCTTATCCTTGATGAACCTGCCGCAGGGCTTGATCCTCGGGCGCGCATTGAGTTCCGTGAGCTTTGTGTGGCCCTTGCGAAACGTAAAAAAACACTCCTCATTAGCTCGCACATCTTAAGTGAACTTGGCGAATTTTGTGATAGCATCATTATTCTCGAGCACGGCCAGGTAGTAGCCTCCGGCACTCTTTCGGAAGTGCAACAAAAAATCCACCGTGGAACACATAAAGTGGAAATTCGATTTTTAGCTGTAGATCCCACCACAGAAGCTTTTCTTGCCGAATTTCCTCATATTCAAAATGTAAGTCTAGATGGCAAAAAGGTTACATTCGAATTTAATGGTTCTGAAGAACAGTTGGCTGGACTAGCCGAGGCCCTTATTCAAAAAGGGTATCGTTTCTCTGAATTTCACTGCCGTGAAGAACGTCTCGAAGATGTCTTTATGAAATTAACGAAAGGAGGGGTTTATTGAGGCTTTGAGATATAAAACAAAAAACTCCTAAAAACAAACCTATGAATATTCTAAACTCATTTACTTCTTGGTTAGATCGGCGGCTTAATCCGGTGGTTTTTAAAGAATATGCGCTTCTTGCAAGATCTCGCACGATGCTTGCTCTTTATTGTGTAACAGGAGCAGTCCCATTGCTTTTGGTTGGGATGGTTCTTCCCGCAGCAACGGTAGGTTCTGGGTGGGGTATATCCGCAGGCACTCTTGTATGGTCATTTAGTTTTGGAACACTGATTACTCTTGGATGCGGTGGAATGGTTACCCTTGCCATGCGCAGCCTTATTGTCGAACGCGAAAGCGGCACTTACGATCTTCTCGCATGTTCTCCAATGGAACCGAAGCGTTTGGTGTGGGGCAAATGGCAATCCGTGATGGTTTTTTCAGTATTTGGGTTTGCCGTTTTTTTGCCATTTGCGGCAGCTTCTTACCTTTTGGGAGGGATTGATCTATTTTCAATCTTGTTTATGTTGATCATAGGTTTTGTTGCCTTTGGTATATCAGCGGCTGCAGGTATTTATTCAGCCTTAACCGGTAAAGTGGGCATGGTGCAATCAGTACGCATGGCATTTTTGGGTCTTGCCTGTGGGGGTATCGGCCTTCTCTTAGCAAGTCTCTTGCCAAATTTTTACATTGTTTTAACACATAGTTCATCAGCCGTGGGCTCTCCTCTTTTGCCTACTTCATTCTTGGGAGGTATGAGTTTAGTTTTATTATTCCTTATAGCTGGAATTTATTTTTTAGTGACATCAGCGGCTGCGCGTATCACTTTGCCAGCGCTCAATCCTCAAGGGATTCGGCGCAAGGCAGCCTTCTTAAGCCTTCTCGTGATATTGGCCTGTGGCGCTATGGGTATCTGGCTTCAATTATTCTCTGGAATTGATATTCTTGTCTTTTATATTTTAGGAATAGCTAAAGTAGTTCTCCTCTGGGAAACCATTTTAGATACTTCTTCGCCTGCGCGGATTACTCGGAGAATGTCGACAAACTGGCGATGGACACTTTTTTTACCAGGCCGAACTTTTTCGTTTATGGCATTGGTTATTGGGCTGGCAATGATCGATGGATTTACGGGTTTGATAATGATATTGAGTCCAGAGGATCAAACGATCGCTTACGGTATTTTTACAGAAATTAGTCTCTACATATTGCTCTATACCATTATCACAATCCACCTTTGTAAGATTTTTCCAAAAGCAAAACCTTCTGTCTTTTTGATTTTATTCATTGCATGTGGTCCGGTCCTTAGTTCCATCTATATGGCCATTTTTCAAGGCCCCAGCCATACTGGTTTCGATCCGTTTTATCTTATTAGTCCCTTTTGGCCTTTTTACTTTATTACTAACGAATCATCTTTGTTGGATGGGATTTTTAATTCTCTGGTGCTTTGGTTAATTCCAATTGCCTATTTTGTTTGGAAACTTCGAGAT